>JACDGH010000198.1:3538-5369 GCA_013815395.1 Parachlamydiaceae bacterium | reverse complement strand
TAGATTCGCAGACTAGCCATCCAGGGAATGGAATGTCCCAAAACGTGAAGGAAAAGTTGCCAACGTAAAAATCTTAAAAAAAAGCTAACTAATGATAAAGCTAGGGCAATGAGAATGCCTGAGAGTCCCACCTGCGCGGCTGCCGAGGTCACATTATCCCATCCCCCCCATAAAGTGAAAGCAAAGTAGCCTGCAACGCTTAGGATAATAGTAATGATCATCAAATTGAAGCGCCAGCCGCTGAGGAGTTGGCGATGAAAAGAATGGGTGTCATCAGTCTCGGTCGATAAAAGTAGATTTGGAGATTTATTCATTTTTCAATTAGACCGTTATGTTTGAAGGGGGAATTTGTCGATAAAAGGGAAAATCTGCGGCAGCTAACAGCTCTTGGTCCCCACGGCTATCGCCGTAGGCATATAATGTGTAATTTTCGCGAGGACCCAACAGTTCATTGAGTCGACGTACCTTTTCCGGGCCCCAGCAATTTAAGCCCTCCAGATCTCCCATAACAATACCTTCTTTGGTTATTTTTAACCGAGAAGAAATCACATCTTGAAATCCAAATGATTTGGCCCAGGGGTTTAAATAGATGTTGATGGAAGCGCTAATCAGTATGCAGCGATGTCCTTGCTGCAGATGCCATTTAATTCGCTCTTTAGCCTCGGGACGAATAAGGTGGTCTAAATGGGGAGATTGAGCGAATAATTCCCCTAAGGTCATCAGCCAACTGAGAGGCATAGTCTTGAAAAAGGCTCCTAATACTGTTTCTTTGGTCTGCTGCCGCGAATTAAAGCCAGTAAAATATTTGAGGAATACAGGGGATAATACGGCTAGTTTTTTTAATGTTGTTATTCTTCCGTTTGAAAAAAAAAGAAACGGCAGGAGTGAGTCTCTAGTGGTAATCGTGCCATCAAAATCGAAGGCTGCAATCACAGGTTTATTTGGAGCTGAGTTGAACATAATGTTGACCTTCCTTCGTGAGTAATTGAGAGATCGCGCGATAGATTATTTCCTTTAAGCATGTATGCTTCGCCACTTGATGGACATCTTGCAATTAGTTTTTCATTTTCAGAAGTTTCAAGAGGTAGATCGAGCCGTTCCCCGCAGCGCGACATCCAACCAACATGGCCAGCCGGATTACCTACCACCAGAGCATAAGGTTTAACAGCTTTTGTGACTACAGCACCTGCGCCTATGAAGCAGTATTCACCCAGTTCAATGCCGCAAATAATGGTTGCATTGGCGCCGATGGTAGCTCCCCGTCGGACCAATGTCGTTTGGTAGTCGTGGCGTCGATTGATCTCACTACGTGGATTGATGACATTGGTAAAGACGACACTTGGACCAATGAAGACATGATCCTCGCAGATCACGCCTGTGTAGAGGCTGACATTATTTTGAATTTTGACATTGTTCCCTAAAATCACCCCTGGACTAATCACCACATTTTGTCCAATATTGCATTGAGGGCCTATTTTTGCATTTTCCATGATGTGACAGAAATGCCAAATTTTGACCCCGTTGCCAATGCTAGCACCTTTATCTATAATGGCAGAGGGATGACAAAAATATGAGGGTTGAGAAGCTTCGATCGAGGTTTCTATCGAGATGGCTACACCATCTTTTGAAAGACTAGATTGAGCGCTTTCTAACACTTTGAGGACGCGTATTCCTTCAACCCCATCTGTTTTAGGTCTTTGACGCTTTTGACAGCAATTCAAAAAGTGTAAACATTCGTTTTTCAAAGGCTCACTTTGCGGAACATTTAAAAACTCAGGAGGGCATTTATTAACTTTTGGAATGTTATTTTCGGCCCAAACGATGGGTTGGC
>JACDGH010000198.1:0-3528 GCA_013815395.1 Parachlamydiaceae bacterium | reverse complement strand
GATAAAGGGCTAACTTTTCATGCCAAGGTAGAATGTCATCAAAAACTGCCATTCCTAAAGAACCGATCACAACCAATTTTTGCTCTTTGAATGGATGCAACCAGCTCGCATAAATATGCGCTCTCAGATTGTCTTTAAATCGCATTGTTAAGATAGCAAGATCAGCGATCTCTTTAGAAAGATACGACTCGCCTATACAACGCACTTGTAGAGGTAAATTATTATCGCAAAGAGATAAAATAACAGAGATGTCATGTGGGGAGAAGCTCCAAAGGGCATTTTCTTCTGTTCTAATGTTGCCTAAATTAAGGCGATTAGAGACAATGTACTGCAATTTGCCTAATTCTCCTGAGGTAACTAATTCCTGAAGTCGTTGCACGCAAGGATGATATTGCAATAGATGGCCGACCATCAGAATAGAGCCTTGCCGTTCTGCTTGAGCAACTAATTGTTCTCCTTCGGATGTATCTAGACAAAGTGGTTTTTCCACATATACATCTTTGCCGGCTTTTAGAGCTTGGTCAGCCAGCTTGAAATGCAAGGCAGCTGGAGCTGCAATGACAACATTATTAATGGCAGGGTTTTGAAGAGCTGCTGCATAATTGGTGGTGGTGATAAGATCGGGATAGGAATTTGCATATGAGCTAAGCAGAGCCTCGTTAGTGTCGCAGATTGTATGAAGAGCGCCTAAAGCATGGAAATTGCGTATTAGATTTTTGCCCCAATTACCTCCGCCAATAAGCAGAAGGGATTTTTGCGATTTAGCGGTAGGTGTAGTAATCGCTGTCGATTGAAAATCGACGCTTGAAGGAGGCATAAAAAATCCTTAGGTTAAATCATAGAAATTTATCAAAGTTCGCGTAGAAAAAACAAGGAGTAAGTTGAAGAAAGGGCAAAAAAGAGAATAGAATGAATAAAAAAGAAGAACCAGCTCCCTGGTTAGGGATGTTTTACTCATTTTTATTCTCTTTTTTGCCCTTTCAATGCTAATTTAATTAAAAGTGAAGCTTGTAAAATTCACTTTGCGTTGATATGTTATAATCAATTAAAATAAAGGGTAAAAATCCAATGCATAAATTCGCTATATTACTTTTCGTGGCCTGCATGAATATTTTGGGCTCATTTCAAGTGTTGCAAGCTCTCTCATCATCCATAGCTGTTCCATGCTATTACAAACACTTTAAGTACCTTCCAACGTTACTGACAAGCCTCACTCAACAAACTTGTTTACCTGAGGAAGTCATCATATCTCTTTCACAGGTCGAGTATTTAACACTAGCAGAGATGGATGCTCTTGAAGCGGGACCATGGCCCTTTAAGGTCGAAATCATTCGCAGAATCGGTGTGTTTATGGAGGGCTCAAATCGCACAACGGCAGCACTGCATTGTGCCGGCGATATTGTTCTTTGTGTCGATGCAGATGATATACCTCACCCCCAGCGGGTAGAAGCGGTTTTAGAATTATTTTCAACTTTGCCTGATGCTGACATGGTTTTATGTGGCCATGCTTATTGTCCCGGTGAGGCAATTGTCTGTGAAGCCGCTATCCCTTTTTATCAGCCGAATGAATATGCAAAATTAAGGTTCAACTTGGGTTCGCATACATGGAAACAACTTTTCATTAAAAAAGATTTAATGCACTGGTCGTCTGGAGTTCACAATGGTTCGCCCTCCTTTAGACGATCATTACTAGAAACTGGCATTTATTGGTCGGACCTCAAAAATGGCGCAGATCTTGAATTTAACAGCTTAGTCCTTGCGAATCATGAGACCTTTCTAATTCAGTTACCTCTTTTGCATTACTTTAATGGACGCTCATCAGGTGCGGATATTGGACGTCCCTAATGGTGTCATAAATTTTTTTATAGCAGTGACAACTTGCTCTTGCTCTGCATTAGTTAGCCAGGGATGCATAGGGAGGCTTAAAACTTCGTCAGCTGCCTGTTCAGCCACGGGAAGGCTTCCACGAGCATAGTTTAAATAGTGAAAGACTGGCTGTTCATGCACACATTTTGGATAATAGACAGCCGTAGGAATTCCTTCCGCCTTGAGGGCTTGCGCCAGTTGATCGCGCTGGGGGATACGGATAGTATAGGGAGCATATACATGGGTATTGCCTGATTCTATCGCAGGAGTAATGCAATAATCTTTAAGCTGATCTGTGTAAAAAGCCCCAAGGCGTTGACGGGCAGCAATTTCTTCGGGGAAATGGGGAAATTTAGCTAGCAAAATAGCTGCTTGTAATGTATCCATGCGACCATTCATTCCCAAGTAAGGATGATGATGCCGTTGCTCCCCTCCATGGGTGCGTATCGCTCTCATTTTGGCTGCTAGAACCTCATCATTGGTAAACAATGCCCCTCCATCGCCATAACAGCCTAAAGATTTTGCTGGAAAAAAACTCGTGGAACCTACCGTGGACACCGAGCCGCTCTTTTGTCCATGTTGCGTAGCTCCAAAACTTTGTGCACCATCTTCAATTACGGCAAGACCGTATTTTTCGGCAATACTATTAATCGCGCGATAATCCGGCATTTGCCCAAAGAGGTTAACAGCTAAGATGGCTTTGGTTTTGGATGTAATTGCTTGTTCGATCTGTGAAATGTCGATATTGTAGGTGGTATGATCGATATCGACAAATACTGGGGTGGCACCCACGAGTCCAATCACTTCTGTGGAAGAGATCCAGGTAAATGACACTGTGATCACTTCATCTCCGGGTCCTATACCTAAAGCCATTAATGCAATTTGTAGGCTATCTGTGCCGCTTGAGACTGCGATGCAATGTGCAGTGCCCACATATTCAGCCAGCACCCTTTCGAGTTTTTTAATATGAGGACCCATGATGAAGCAACCTTGATCAAGCACTTCTTGAATGGCCGAATCGATTTCTGTTTTATATAGTGCGTATTGTTGTTTGAGAGCGACAAATTCCATATTTTTCTTTGGTAAAATTTTTATCCTACGCAGGGTAAACGAGGGGATGTTTAGGGAAAAAATTGCGTGTATCTATAATGGGTACCCCAAAAGATAAAATCTGTTGTGCAGAAAATGCGCTGTGCTTGGTTGCTAATAGAAAACAATCATACCCACTATCTATTTCTTGAGAAGTGCGGTCGGCAAATTGCTGGTATTCACGGGTGATTCCGATTTTTGGGATAAGGGGATCGTGGAAATCGACGCAAGCGCCTTTATCTTCCAGTAGTTTCATTAATTCAAGGCTTGGACTTTCCCGCATATCATCAATATCTGATTTGTAGGCCAATCCTAAAATTAGTATTTTTGAGCCTTTTAGGGGTTTACTAAAGGCATTAAGGCAGTCTTGAAGCTTACTAACAACATATCGTGGCATACTTCTATTGATCTCACCAGCTAATTCGATAAAACGGGTGCTGATGCCAAACTCTTTAGCTTTCCATGTTAAATAAAAGGGGTCAATGGGAATACAATGTCCACCTAATCCAGGTCCTGGCCAGAAGGGCATAAATCCAAAAGGTTTGGTGCCGGCCGCCCGGATCACTTCCCAGA
>JACDGH010000197.1 GCA_013815395.1 Parachlamydiaceae bacterium | reverse complement strand
GGCAAGACCACGCATTGCGCTAAGTTGGCAAAGTACCTTAAGAAAAAAGGGGAATGCAAAAAGGTTTTATTAGCAGCCTGCGATTTACAACGTCCCGCTGCTATTGAACAATTGGTCACCCTTGGTCAACAGATCAATGTCCCAGTGTTTGTATTGCCCGGAGAAAAAGATCCGGTGCGAGTGGCTAAAGAAGCCCTTGCCATGGCCAAAGCACAAGAATTTGATGTATTAATTGTAGATACTGCTGGCCGATTACATATCGATGATGAATTAATGCAGCAGCTGGAACGGGTTAAAGCCGCATTGAATCCTGCAGAAGTTCTATTTGTCGCTAATGCGACGACTGGACAAGATGCTGTGACAACCGCTGCAGAATTTCATAAGCGCATAGCTATTACTGGTTCAATTCTGACAATGCTGGATGGCAACGCGCGTGGGGGAGCTGCTATATCGATTCGCGAAATAACCGGTATGCCCCTAAAGTTTGAAGGGATTGGAGAAAAGCTTGATGATATTCAGCTTTTCAGTCCTACATCGATGGCTGACCGCATTCTAGGAATGGGCGACACCATCAATTTGGTTAAGAAAGCACAAGAGCATATTGACGAAGACCAGGCAAAAGATCTGGAAAAGAAAATACGCTCCGCCACTTTTACTTATGAAGACTATTTGAGTCAGATTCAAATGGTCAAAAAAATGGGCTCAATTAAAAGTTTGTTAAGCATGCTTCCGGGTGTAGGTAGTAGTTTGAAGTCTTTGGACTTTGATGATAAAGAATTTTTCAAAGTCGAGGCTATCATCCAATCAATGACTCCCAATGAACGTGCCGAAAAATGTGAGCTAAGTGTGCCGCGTCGTAAACGCGTCGCCGATGGCAGTGGCACTTCAATGGAAGCTGTTAACAAATTGATAAAGTCCTTTAAACAAGCTAAGCAATTTTTTAAAAATATGCCGAATATGAAAACTTTAGAAAAGATGATGGGAGGATCCCTATGGCGTTAAAAATCAGACTGAGGCAACAAGGTCGCACTAACCGTCCATTTTACCGCTTGGTACTAACTGACGTGCGTGCACCGCGCGATGGTAAATATATCGAAGCGCTAGGATGGTACAATCCGTTTGAAGCAGAACTGGATAAAAGCATCTTTTTAGATGCCGCAAGAGTACAACATTGGTTAAGCATGGGCGCTCAATTTAGCGACAGTGCTGAATCTTTAGTAGCTAAAGTTGCTCCTTCAGTGGTGAATGCAAATATAGCGAAAGATGTTGCTTCTAGAGCTAAAGCAGCCGCAAAAAGAAAAGCCCGTAAAAAGGCAGCTGCGTAATCGCTTGAAATGAAGATCGATATTCTCTCCCTTTTTCCAGGCTATTTTAAAGGTCCTTTCGATGAAAGTATCATTGGACAGGCAAGGAAAAAAGGGTTACTCGATATTCAATGCATCGATATACGCGACTTTACCGATAATCGTTACCGTCGTGTCGATGATCGTCCTTATGGTGGAGGGCCTGGTATGGTGCTGATGGCACAGCCTGTAACTCAAGCAATACGAAGTGTAAAGAAAGAGAACTCACGGGTTGTCTATCTTTCACCACAGGGGGCGATGCTAACAGCGGCAAAATGTCGCGAGTTAGCTACATGTGAGCATTTAATTCTATTATGTGGGCACTACGAAGGCATTGATGAGAGAGCATTAGCGAGTGATGTCGATGAAGAAATCAGTATAGGCGACTACGTATTGACCAATGGTTGCCTAGCGGCAATTGTCTTGATTGATGCAGTTGTGCGGTTTGTACCGGAAGTGTTGGGTCATGCGTCTGCGGCCAATGAGGATTCGTTTGAAAGTGGACTTTTTGACTGTCCGCATTACACGCGTCCCGAAGAGTTTGAAGGTAAAGCCGTGCCCGAATTGTTATTAAGTGGCAACCATAAAAAAATCGCTGAGTGGCGCAAAAGTAAGGCGCTTGAAAAAACGCGCCGTGTGCGACCCGATTTATTAGAAAATCAAGAGTTTGAGGAATTTTAGGAGAACAGGCAACATGAGCAAATTGGCTTTGATTCAAAAGCTGGAAAGTAATCAGCTTAAGAAAAATATTATTTCGTTTCGAGTTGGCGATTCAGTTCGCGTTCATACCCGGATTATCGAAGGGGAAAAAGAGCGAGTCCAGGTTTTCACAGGCACTGTAATCGCTCGTAAAGGCTATGGCCTTTCTGAGACATTCTCAGTACATCGCGTTGCTTATGGCGAAGGGATGGAAAGGGTGTTTCTGTTGCATAGCCCACGTATTGCAAAAATGGAAGTGATTAAAGAGGGAAGTGTTCGCCGTAGTAAGCTATACTACCTACGTGGCACATCTGGCAAAGCTTCTAAGGTAAAAGCACGTATTGGTCGCGGTAAATCATCAAACCTCAATGCGATAAACAGTGCTCCAGTTGAAGAAGAGACAAGTGAATCCCCTGCTCAAGTCGAATAGTTCTAAACTTTCTGCTAAAGAGCGACGTCGCCTTGAAACTCTAACATTGTTTGAGAAAGAGGCGCGTTTACAAGGATATAATTGTATTGCAGGTCTTGACGAGGCAGGGCGCGGCCCTTTGGCTGGCCCTGTTGTCGCTGCTGCATGTATTGTTCCCGAAGGCGTTTTTTTTAGCGGCATTGATGACAGTAAAAAGTTGTCAGCGAAAGAACGCGATAGACTTTTTGACCAAATTAAAGCAAATACAGTATATTCCATTGGTATCATTACATCTCTAGAAATTGATCGCATTAACATCTATCAAGCGACCATTAAAGCAATGCTAAGCGCTGTGGCTACTTTAACGCAACTGCCCCAACTACTCCTTGTCGATGGCATGAATTTGCCCCATCCTTCTATTACCTGTCAAAAAATTATACAAGGCGATGCTAAGTCGCAATCCATTGCTGCAGCTTCGATATTAGCTAAAGTGACTCGCGATCGGATGATGGCTGAGTTTGATCTGCAATGGCCAGAGTATGAGTTTAAGCAACACAAAGGCTATGGAACCCCAAAACATCTAGATGCCATTGCAAAGCACGGTCCATGTGCGATTCATCGCATGACTTTTGAGCCGCTCAAACGAAGTAATCAACTAGAATTTTGCTTATAAAGCTCATCTATAAATATATTATAGGTATCTAGGTTAATTAAATCTTCTTTAAGCATATGTGTTAAAAATTTTTCGTCGATATTAGCACTATTTAAAAGTGCTTCTACTGCTACTTCGCTAATTTCATGATGAGCTAACATTTTTTTCAAAGCCGCCTTGCTAATTTCAAGGCTTGCAATTGTTAACTCTTTGGCTTCTTCAGTTTTAATCTCTGTTTTAAAAAGATCAGCTTTAATATGACGACGTAATTTTTCAGTAGCTAACTCGTCCTTTCTTACTGATGCAGTAAAGCGGGTTTCTTCTGAAGCAGCTATGTTTTCTGCGTCATCCAGAGCTTTACTTCCGGCTTTATTAAATGTAAAATTTGCTTTATTATTAGAAAATATCCGATTTGCAGTAGTTTTAGTTTTCCTATCTGGCATAACTGTTATGGCGGTTTCTGTTGTGATTTCCTTTTCTTCTTTGTCAGAGGATTTTTCGGGATTGATAATTTTATTGAATTGCGTCCAAATTTTTTCATATTCTTCATCAGAAATTTCTTGAAAATCTTCTTCTAAATTCCGTTCACTAACGTCTGAATTTGTAATATCTTCTATATCTTCATTTGCTATATTTGGTTCTTCATCGATATCTTGTTCTTTTGGTACCTTGGCAATACTGGAATCTGTTGATTCCCGAGTGTTTATATTTGCATTCGGCTCACGAGGCGTTATTTTATTTTTACGAATAATCTCCTCAGTGTTAATTGGAGATCTTTTTTTTACAGTTGTACTTTTGCCTGCCTGTTGGCTTTCTCTCATTAAAGTTCCGAATCTTGCAGTACCCAATACCCGACCATCTGCACCTTCAAAAGCCGTCAATCCTTTTAGCTTTGCTAAATTAAATATTTCTTTAATAGCAGGATCCTGCATGTCTCGTAAAGTAAATTTTGTGGGTTTAGAATATTTTCCTGAAGACTGCAAATTACCTTTCTCTAAATTAAACACATGAACATACACGGGTGGGCTATTCGTAATCTTGGAGTAGTCCGGGTTAGTAGAATCAACTCTCATAACTTCCTCCTTATCTAAGATGATGATTTTTTGATGTCATCTTTTAAACGTTCAGAATCAATGTGTATTTTTCGTTTTTTGAAAGCTAATTCATCCTTTTCCTCGGCATCTTTTTTTCTTTTCCTATTTTCTGAACGAGTACTTTCAGTGATTTCTTCTTCTTTAGCTTTCTTATCACCAACAAGTTTTGAAGTCTTCAAGGTATTTGAATATTTAGGAGAAGCGCGTCTTTTTGTCTGATTTGGAGAGGTTTGATACTTAAAGTCGGAAATTTCTATTTTTTTCTCTATTCTATGGTCATCTTTGTTTTTTTTATTTAACATTTCTATTAGTTTTTGAAACACTTCATCAGAAATAATATCGAGAGAAATGTCCTGCTCTACCTGTTCCTCTTGTGCTATATTAGTCACTATGACCGTTTTAATGCCTGCCTCTTTAAGTTCATTGCTTCTATCTTTATTAAACGCATAGCGCTTATGATGATCTTTAATCCCAAGATGACCACTGAAGAAGGCATGGAAAATGATGTTTTTAACCGTTTCATCTGTTAAAAACTGCTGCTCAGAGTAAGATTGGAGTCGCGCATGCTTATGAACTACTTTGCTTTCTTTATTAGATGAGGAATGCTGTAATATTCCTGATGGACCTTGTGATTCAGCTGTTTTCTGGCTGGAGAGCACGGCAAATTCCATCCCTTTGGTAAGATGCAATAATTCCAGGATGACATAACTCATTTGTTGCGAGTCACGATTATTAAAGATTGAGGAATTCATAAGCCCCCTTATTTTTTAATAAAATAATTTAACTAAGGTATGTTAATTTGGCCATAATTCAAAAAATTCAAAAAAATATATTTAAGGTAACAGATTCTGGATTCTGGACCCAATTTAACCTCACAATAATAAAACCACAGAAATCACATAGAAGCGCTACCTTTTTACCCGTTTTTCGTAACATTTCTAACGTTCACTCATAAATTTATAATATCATTTTTAATACTTTTAATTAAATAATTAAATTAATTATTTTTTATTAATGAGTGTTAACATTTATAATCTAAACTAATAATTTTGGTTCTTGGGAAGAATTGGGGGCGGAGGTGAAATTAAAAGGTTTACACAGAAAATGGACTTGATGGGTATTAAAGCATTGGATAAGACGATGAACATTTCGTAAAGACTCTATACGGCCTGCCCAT
>JACDGH010000009.1 GCA_013815395.1 Parachlamydiaceae bacterium | reverse complement strand
GTCTATATACTTTTTGTAGTCTCCATCGTCCACAATGTTAATATCGACCCCTTGGAGCAACTCCAATACCCAATCCTCTTCCCATGCCTTTTCACGACTAACCTGCCACACCAAAGAGACAGGATTAGCATCGATAGCAAAAGCAAAAAAATTAAGCAAAAGCAATAAATAAATAAGATTTTTTTTCATTGATTTCTCCTGTATAAACGCTAATAGTATCTATTCATTCGTCTCTACACAAGAAAATTTAAGCAAAAAAAAATGATGCGATCAAATGTTTATTCAATCGCATCATTCTTTATAACAAAATTATTTATATTTTTATAACTACTTAACTATATTACTTGCTGATTCTTGAACTTTATTCAATCCATCATTAAATTCCTGTTGCGCCTTATCAATGCTATCTTGAAAATGTACTGAATGCTTTGCTAATATTTCAACTTGCTTCAAAGTCTCTTTAGAAATTTTAACGATTTCTTTATTCAGCCTTGAACTCTCTATTAAACTTCTTAAAGAACTGAGAGTAAGTGTCATTTTATTTTTTTGGGCTTGGAACATATCTGGCATAGATGCCCATATCGTATTAAGCTCTACAAGCTTATTTTCAATTTTATCTAGACGATCTTTGGTTGTTTGATACGATTCAATGTTCGCAAGGTAAGCAATCACACTCGCAGCATTAGTCGTAGCTTTTTTCACAAAGCCACCCATTGAATACAAAGCATTTCCAAATCCATTGCCTTCCTCAGTTAATTCTACTGGATTAGCAGGATTGTCGGATGCTTTAATTGCTTCTTTTGGCGCAATTGTACTTGGTGCCACAGGTTTAGCTTTTGGTGCTTCGGCAGGTGCCTGGACTGGTAAAGAACTCACTTCAATAGATACGATATTATAATCTTTAATATTTGCGCGGCAAGTAGGGCAGTCTTTGTTAGGCGCATTTTTTGATTCTAAAAAATCTTTTAAGCAAAATTCGTGAAAAAAGTGACCGCAGTCAGTTCCAGCCAAAACTAAACCTTGACTACGCCCTTTTTCAGGTAAATTTTCTAAGGTATCTAAGCAAAAGCAGCAATCATCTTGAAGATTAGGCTTTTGATGGTTTTCTGCATAAATTTTTTGTTTCGCTAGCTGCACTTTATGAGCAGCTTCAGCTGCAAGCTGCGCTTGAACTTGTTGATAAAAATTATATGAAGGGGCCGAAGGTATAGAATTCGTCATAATTTAAAACTCCTTTTAATGTTAAAAAAATAATAAGTTAACTTATTTTCTTTAATTGATTTACTAATCACTTAATCGATTTGCGTACAATATAGCAGAATCTTTATTAAGAGGATATAAAGAAAAGATTAATTTCTGAATAAGAAGGGTTTTTAGAATTTTCACATTGCACTTCGTTTCAAATCCTTATATAATATAAAACTAACAATATTTAAAGAAAACCGTATTTATGTTTGAATATATACCCTTTAAGCCCTTGCCTGGCCTTAGCTCACCTCATGCACAAACTATTGTGGCCAGCTTTACACGTCCAGGTATTACCCCCCCATCAAACCCCTTGCTCGTGCCTTTAAAAGATGGCGATGCCATTTTTTGCGAGGTATCGCAGCCTCTAGATTGGGTAGAAAATAAAAAAACAATCGTGATGGTTCATGGACTCGCTGGCAGTACAACTTCTAATTACATGGTAAGAATTGCTCGCAAATTATTTGAAGCAGGCTATCGCGTCGTGCGCGTGAACTTACGCGGCTCTGGACAGGGCAGCCACTTGGCCCGCTTGCCTTATCATGGGGGATCTAGCGGCGATGTTTTAGCCGTTCTGCAGCATCTTAAAGAATTAACACCCTATTCCCCGTTTGTCCTAGTTGGTTTTTCTCTGGGTGGGAATATTGCCTTAAAATTATCCGGTGAACTGGACAGTGATTGCACTTCTCTTTTAGAAAGTACTATTGCCATATGTTCTCCAATAGATTTAGAAGAAACTATTCATTTGCTTGCTAAACCTGCTAATAAACTCTACCAGCGATTTTATCTCGGTCAAATGCTTCAACAAACGCAACGATGGACAAAGGGTCGTGAAATCTCATCTTTGTATGAATACGACTCTCTTATCACCGCGCCAATATGGGGATTTTCCAGCGCTGAGGCCTATTATCGCCATAGTAGTAGTCGCTATTATCTTCCGAACATCAAACATCCTTGCTATGTGTTGCTCACCGAGGATGACCCTTTTGTTGATCATCGTCAACTTATGAGCTGTCCTCTTCCTTCTAATATTAAAGTCGCCTTATGTCAAAATGGGGGGCATATGGGATTTTTAGGGTGGACGGGGATGGAGCATCGCCATTTCTGGCTAGACCAGCACCTTCTGAATTGGATAGACAACAACTAGTACCCTTTCCATTTAGTTTTGATAGGTTGGGCGACGTCAAAACTAAATGGAAAGGGTACTAGAAGCGATGATAGTTACGGTTAGCTTTTTCCCAGGAATAAACCACTTTTTCATTTAAATCCCGATCGAAGCGCACTTGAATGCTAATGTACGGGTAAGGATGGCGATTATCGAAATTGCGTCCTTCTTTTTTCCTATAAAGCTTTATGAAAATTTCCTTATTAAATAAAGGCACGGTTGAAACATCAGTTTTGCCCTTTTCAAAGAGTTGAAACCCTTCATAATCTTTTTGACCTTTATACCTTGTATTCTCCTTATAAAACTCCTGAAGGATTTTCATAACCATTTCAGGCTTCTCCTCCATGCCTTGAACATAAAAGGACACTTCTGCTCCTATCATATGTTTGCCATATTGGTTTTCAGGAGAGGGATCGTTATAAAGGTTGTGCTCGGGACAACGATGCCCGCTTGTGATGACGACTTTTTTGCCAGTTTTAGCTTGGATGTAATTCACAAGATCAATTAGCACTGGATAGATAAACTCTTTGCCTTCACGTAAAGGTAGACTGTGTTTTTCAGAGCCGCCACAATCTTGGTAGCGATTGATTTCAACTTTACCTTGAACGCTATGGCAAGGGTTAAGTTGGCTGCCTTTACATCGAAAAAACTCTTTAGTGATCTTAGGATGCTGTCCACTATGACCTTTATCCCAAGTATAAATAGGAAGAGATTGCTTTACAGGATCGCTGAGGGAAAACAGATATTCACCATGTTTTCGATTAATGTATTCCCCTTTTTGAGTAAGCTGCCGTAATTTATTTGGATTGGGATCCTCAGAAGAAGAACACCCACAGCACAACAAGAAACTTATTAAACAAATAAAATTATAAGGAAAATATGGCATTGGAAGTTGAAGTGATAGGGATTTTAATGGCATCAGCAAAGCTTTCGGTTCTCAAATTATCGAGATCATAGGTAAATGAATTGATTGTATCATAGATGATTTTGCCATCTATTACAGAAACGTAGGCAATATTGCCTAAAGCCGGGTAAATAAAACCACAATCTTTTTGACGCAGACGTATGCGCATAACGACGTTATTCACTGTAAAAGGTGAATTCGATAGATAATTTTTCAGTTTTTCATTATTATTTACTTTTTCTAATAAATTGTTGGTTAATCCAATAGCCAATCCCCTCGCCTCTCCCATAGTTAGCGGCTTATAAAGATCAAATAAAAAACCTAATTTAGAAATTTGACCTTCATCGTAGCCCGAAATTTTTTCAACCAAGACTAATTCTTTCGATTCCTGCTCTTCAGCAAAACAATTAAGCACATATTGAACGACATCAGGAATTGCCTTACGCTGGGTCAAATTTTCAGCATTTAACCCCTGCCCAATAGTGCACGCCAAAAGCAAAAAAACGATGATTATTTTATTCACGACTGCACCCTCTTATGATCATATTTGTTGAACTCAACTTTGTAACTTGAAGTTGGGCATTTCTTCAATGAAATTTTGCTATATCAAAAATTTATGTCGCTTCTTATAGTCAGGAAATGCGCAATAATAATTTAAATAATCAGGTTGGTTGCTATGCTGATATCTTTCTCTTCTCGTTTTCTATTTGTATTGGCAGTTAAAATAACAGCTGCATTTACTCCTTTATTCAGTCAGGAAGAATTGGACCCTCCTTGCTTTGAGAAAATCTATGTGACCCCTTATGAGATCAGGTGCACCCCAGAAGGTAGTTTCCACGTAACTTCAACAGGAAAGCTAGAAAAAGTACGTGCTATTCGATCCGATTGGTATGGAACCTATATCGTAAAATTCAAACAGCATTGTCCTATTTGCTACCGCTGCTACGACGACCATAAGGCTGCAGAGGGATATGACTGTCCTCTTTCGAAAACTGAAGTTTTTCCACATATCTGGTGCAAATAAACTGGAGTTTGGACAAAACTTTATCCCTAAGCCAACCAATGTCCCAACAAATATTTGTTACAGCATGTCATATATGCATGAAAGTTAGCTTTGTCTAGAGTGTTGACAGAGGCTATTATAATCTTGGATTTAACATTTTAAATCGCTGCGCGACTAGCAACTTGCGTTATTATGCCAAAATATCCACAAGCTGATGATTAGGGTTTTGCTTGATCGCATACTGTTTTTCCCACGATTCTCTAAAGAGCACCATAGGGCGCTCCCAACGATCCCTCACCACCATGCAGCTGGAAGTTTTCTGAAAAGTATCAATGTTGCCGATCAACCAAGCACTGCATTGGTATGGCAGCATATTTAACAAGGTTTCAACTCCATATTCATCGCGCAATCGGTATTGCATGACTTCAAATTGCAATTGACCAACAGCAGCAAAAATGGTGTCGCCGCTTAAGTCATAAGGCCGCAACAATTGAATAGCCCCTTCTTCAGTCAGTTGCAATACACCTTTATCAAAAGACTTGCGTTTCCCGACATCTTTTGGTGATACTCTTGCAAAAATTTCCGGTTGGAATTGAGGCAGGGGCTTAAAATTAAAGCCTCCAGTCATGGAGATAGAATCGCCTACAGCAAAAACGCCCGGATTAATGACACCGATCACATCACCCGCATAAGCACTATCTACTGTCGTGCGCTCGCCAGCAACCATTCCATGAGGACGTGACAGACGGACTTCTCTACCCGAACGATGATGCTTTACCACAACATCTCTTTCGAATTTACCCGAACAGATGCGCAAAAAGGCCATGCTATCACGGTGTCTTTTGTCCATATTAGCCTGCAACTTAAATACATAAGCACTAAACGGCGTAGTCACGGGATCGATAGCCAATTCTTCATTATCGTTATTAATGCGATTTGCCATTCTCACATGGGGATGAGGCGCTAAATGAATGAATGCATCAAAAAATGGCTCAACGCCAAAATTTGTCAAAGCGGAAGCAAAAAATATCGGCGTCACCTCTCCAGCTAAAAATTGCTCATGACTAAACGAATTACCCGCCATTTCTAAAAGTTCAAGCTCCTGCTTCAATTGTTCCAACTCGGCCGGTTCGACCAAAGGAACAATCTCTGGGCTATCTAGAGGGTAGCTTAAAATGCCCGCCCTTTGCGATCCACCCACGGAAGTTTTTGAAAAGATTAAACATTCTTTTTGTACACGGTCAAATACACCTTGAAATTGTTTACCAGATCCAATAGGCCAATTCATGGCGTATGAATGAATCTGCAATACATTTTCAACTTCATTCATCAAATCCAAAGGGTCGCGACCGGGCATGTCCATTTTATTGATAAAGGTTAGCACCGGAATTTTTCTTAAGCGACACACTTCAAATAATTTACGAGTTTGTTTTTCGACCCCTTTAGCCGCATCGATCACCATAATGGCGCAATCGGCAGCAGTCAGGGTGCGATAAGTGTCTTCAGAAAAGTCTTCGTGACCAGGCGTATCCAAAACGTTAATTACGATGTCTTTATAAATAAATTGCATAGCGGATGCGGTGATCGAAATACCACGCTCTTGCTCCATAGCCATCCAATCGGAAGTGGCAGCTTTGCGCCCTTTTCGTCCTCTGACCATGCCAGCGGTGTGGATCATACCAGAATACAATAACAATTTCTCAGTAAGCGTGGTCTTGCCAGCATCGGGATGGCTAATAATCGCAAAAGTGCGCCGTTTGGCAATTTGCTCATTAATTTGTGGATCTGGCAGGGCTGCGCTCATGATAAAAAACCTTAAATTGTTCAGGTAAAAAAATCTTAAATTATTCAGATATATAGAAAGTAAGCTATCATATAGGATGTTAGAATTTTTATCATCAGCTGTTTAACCCGTTCAATTTATTAAATATTCCAAGTGGCACTCTAAAACTGGACCTTATTTTTGACTTAATTTTCAACGCAAAGGCCCAAGCCCATTATGCTGCATGCAGCATAATGGGCCTTTGCGTTGAAAATTAAGTCAAAATTTAGAGTAAGGTTTTGAGCGGTAGTCAGTTTTTTTTACATAATAATAAAAACCTATTGCAGAAAAAACAACAAAAATGGATAATTCCTACTTTGCGCCTGTAGTTCAATGGTAGAACGGTAGCCTTCCAAGCTATCAGCGTCAGTTCGATTCTGACCAGGCGCTTTGCAAACCTTTTTCGCGATTGCAAACAAGGTTTGTATCCGCGATCGCTATTACCCCATCAAAATACTTTCGCGTTTTTGTCTCCATCAAAAGCGGAAATTCGCTTTAGATAAAATTACTATTTTTAACCAAGACCGAAATCTTGCAAATATTAAGCAAGATGCCGTCGTCAAAAAAGAAAGGGACAAGGCTTGGCTCACCAACAAGAACAACAACAAATCAGTGTAACTATTAAAGAGTTACTAGAAGCAGGCGCACACTTTGGACTCCAAACGCGCCGCTGGAACCCGAAAATGAAGCGCTTCATCTTTGAAGAACGCAACGGGCTATATATCATCGATCTTGCAAAAACTTTACAACAGATTCGCGATTGCGTCGAAATTGTTAAAGATGTTGTCAGCAAGCACAAGTCCATCCTATTCGTAGGCACAAAAAAGCAAGCAAAAGTTGTCGTGCGCGAACTAGCAGAAGCTTGCGGAGAATTCTATGCATGTGAACGTTGGCTCGGCGGGATGCTTACAAACCTCCAAACGATCCGTCAATCTGTTAAAAAGCTTGAAAAAATTGAAAAGCGCATCGCCTCCGAAAGCGATCACCTCACTAAGAAAGAACTTTCATTGCTTTCCAAAGATCAAATTAAACTCGATAGAAACCTCTCAGGCGTACGCGCAATGCGCAAACCCCCAGGCCTAGTCATTATTGTCGACCCAAGCAAAGAACATCTTGCTGTTGCAGAAGCCAATAAACTAGGTATTCCAGTCATGGCCCTCGTCGACACTAATTGCGATCCAGATCCTATCAAGTACGTTATTGCCTGCAACGACGACGCCCTAAAGAGCGTTAAGTTAATTGTTCAAGCTTTAGCACAAGGGATTATCGACAAGAAAAACGAACTCAGCATTGCTTCTCGCAAAGGCGATGAAGAAGAAGGTAGAGATAACGAAGGTGATGAAGATGGCGAAGAAGGCACTTCATTCAGCATCGCTCTAAAAGAAAAAGCGGGCAAGCATAGCGAGGAGGCATAATGTCTACTCAAGTTACTGCTTCATTGATCAAGGAACTGCGCGAACGCACCGGCATTGGCATGGGCAAATGCAAAGAAGCCCTTGAAGAATCTAAAGGTGATATGGAACTAGCTATCTCTAACTTGCGTAAAGCTGGTATGGCATCTGCAGTGAAAAAAGAAGGACGCGTGACTAACGAAGGCTTGATTGCTACTGCCGAGCACAACTCGACAATTGCACTTGTTGAAGTTAATGCTGAAACAGATTTCGTTGCAAAAAACGACCGCTTTAAGCAATTCATCGATAGTATTGCTGCAGAAGTTGCAGAGACTAAGCCAGCCTCTCTCGAAGCATTTTTACAACAAAAATATTCGAAAGATTCTGCATTAACTGTGGACCAATATCGCGCAACTTTTGTGCAAACGATCGGTGAAAATATCCAAATACGCCGCATTGTTACATTCACAAAAGCGCCTAATAAATCAATTGGCACTTATTCTCATCAAGGTGGAAAAATTATTACTTTAGTCGAAATTACCGGCAGTAATAAGGATGAAGCTTTGGCTAAGCATATTGCTATGCACGTAGCTGCTGCTGCTCCAGAATATCTCTCCCCTGAGACAGTTCCCGCAGAGGCACTTGAGCACGAAAAAGAAATTGCTAGAAGCCAAATGAAAGGCAAGCCGGAAAATATGATTGAAAAAATTGTAGAAGGCAAAATGAAAGCTTTCTATGACACTTCATGCCTTGTCTGTCAAAAAGACATTCGCGACGATAGCCTCACAATCGCCGATTTGGTCAATAAACATGCCAAAGAACAAGGCACAACTCTAAGTGTAACGCATTTCGAACGTTGGGGTGTTGGTCAATAATCCTGTCAACATTTTAACAGTTTAGATAATCCGACGAAGTTGGGGTATCTGAACCAAAAAGGTAATCAGGCCGTCTCGGCCTGATTACCTTTTTTTATTAAGATATTCCGAAAAGGAATGGATTGAAACTTTATATCATCAGCTAACATTTTCGATTCCTAGACTAAACCTAAACCCCAATTCAAAGTTTTATTAAAATCGGTTTGAAAGTAGTTTTCTACTGCATTCACAGCATTTCCTATATAACTTTCTCTAGCTTTGGCAACTCCTACCTCGGTAGTTTTCTTTAAAAAATTAGCCATCGATATAGCGACGATTCTTTTCAGTGGCTTTCTTAAAATAGGTTGAAGGGGGGTGTAGCAACCAGAGCATTTTGCCTCAAGTATAGAATTTGTAGCTTGATTAACAAACGCTCTGAGAAGATCATTATTTTCATAAGGGACGCGGCGGTCTAAATCATCTAGAATTTTTCGAACTATTTGAGGATCTGTTGAATAATTATCGAGGCGTGAATTTATAATAGATTTGACTGCAACATCAGCTAAAGAATTTGAGGTTAGGATCTGAGGCAATTTACTCTTAATTGATTCTTCCACTACCTGATGAATCGATTCTCGGTTGGCTTTAAAGACAGAATCAACTTGCTTGGCCAAATATCCGGCGAGATATTTTTGTCCGCACCCATGCCATAATTGGTAACATGTAAGTCCGACACCTACTGCCATAGTAGCGCCAGTCGCAAATGAATTAAGGGGAGACATTCCTAATGTCATAGGCATAGCCATGCCTACGGCCCCACTAACCAGTCCAACTGTTCCACTTGCTAATGTAGTTATACGATTCATTATTCTTCTCCTCATTTATTAGAGTTAATCAAAAATGAAAAATATAAGCTATTATTATTAAGATAAGATTAATATATTATTAAGAAATAAATAAAAGTAGTTCTGATCATTTGTTCACTTTTTCTATAAAATGCGAATGGTTTCACCCGGCACGAAACCTGGATCGCCTTTAGGAGTGACAATTTTTAGCCATTTCCCATTGGGCAAACTGCTAATAACTTCCACTTCTGTGCCTGCCTCCAAAGGAGCCTCACCTACTTTGGCATACTCAGTGCCGCCATCGCGATAGAGATCACTAGCTTGAACAAGTACAGCACGAACAGGTTCAAAATATTGTGAATAGGCCAGACTTAATACAGAAATGCCTAAGAGTAAAAGAGAGATCCACATCGCTCGTTTTAACCATGAATTTGAAAACCATAGCACTGCCGAAGTGAGAACGAAGGCCAATAGACTAAACAAAAAGAAAACTTGCAAGCGTTCAGGTAAGGATAAATAAGTATAAAAGAAGAACACTTTAGAAAAAGCAGTACTTTTATTGTTTGTTTTCTCAATCGATAATTTTTCTTGCGCAATACCTAAATTTGAAATCACCTTTTCATTCCTGGGCATAAGCTTTTGAGCACGCAAATAGTTGAATATTGCCCAAGGATATTCTTCAAGTTGGAAATAGGTGTTTCCGATGTTATAATATAACCTGCCGCTACCAAAATTAGGATGATATTCTTTTTCTAGCTCCTGATAAATCTGCAATGATTCATTAAAAGCCACTTTCCTATCTGATATAGTTTTAGCTTCTTCTCCGCGCCGATAACTGTTGTCGGCATCAGCCAGACGAGGATCATCTTGCCTTATGAGAAATAACATCAAAACAATAATGATCACTAAAGCACATAAAACCAATGGCACGCTAATGCGGTAAGGGATTGCTAGTTTCATAATTGTTTCCCTATTTGGTTTAGATGTTCTATCAACGTTTGTGCTGTGGCCTCTAAGGCCACAGGATTTAACTTGCCGTCACGTGAAAAACGCTTTTCTTCAACATCATTCAAAAATGCGCGCACTTCTCCACTTGCTCCTGTACCGGCCAAACTTTCAGTAGAAATGCCCAATTCATTGATTTCTCCAAGCTCAACAAGCTTCAACTTCAAAGATCTATTCAGCAATTCGTAATAGCGAGAAGAACCTTTATTTTGTTTTAGAAATTCTGTATAGAGATCCTGGCTTGTTTCTGGATTAATCTGATTTCTTATTCTATCCAAGTAATCACGCAAAGTAATTTGATAAAACAAAAGGGCCAATCCGAAAGGGATCATACCCAAGACTAGCCATGAACCAAAGATCTTATTGTATAAGTCGGCCGTTTGCAAACTGTAGTTAGCTTGAATTTCAATAGGATTCGGCAAATAGTTTTTAGCCACTTGATTAACGGATGAGTTAGGCGGAACTGAATTTTTTAGGTTTTCTGTGGACTCTGAAGGTTTTACGGGGCTCAAGGGGTTTTCTTTATTAGAGGTGCTTTCCTTTTTGGGCGATTTTTCTTCCTTTAAAGGTGTTTTAGGCTTTTCCATGGCAGATATTACATTAATAGGAATGGGCTTGCTATTCAAAACAGTAAATTGTTCAGTTTCCGGATTAAAGAAGGAAAATTCAATACTTGGGATTTCTTTTACTTCTGCAGTAGGTCGCATAGAAACCACAAAATTCTTGGTATCTCCCTTCACTGTGCCCACCGGAGGCAGATCGCTCATTCTAAAAAAGCCAGAAAATCCAGGTTGCTTACTAATCTCTGGTAGAAAAACATCTTTGACGTCACTCTTGCCGGAAATATCTACATTTAAACTGATCTCATCTCCTATAAAAATATCAGGTGAAGAAGACAAAGTAGTTCTAAAATCAAATTCGCCAATAGAGCCATTAAATGAGGGCGGCTTTCCTTCCTCTGGAAAAGTCTTTACAGTTAACGTGATCGCAGGTACTTCAGATACAAGCTTTGATGAGGAATAAACAGGCTTTCCTGAGCCATTTTCGGTGTAGGCATATCCTTCAATAATTGATGGACCAAAGGTGAATGTACCTGGTTTAATTGCTTCCACCATTTGAGAAATTTCACGTACAGACATATTATTTTCGGTAGAATCTTTTACTTCTTTATCACCAAATTTCAAAAAACCTTCGGCATCAAGTAAGGGTAGTTGTTCGGTAACGAGGCTAATATTGGTATTATAAAAATACCGATAAGTAAACTTTGTTTTTTGTCGCGGGTATAGCGCTTTCTTAACGCCTGTATCCGCTTCTAGCTTAAGGATAATTTTAGAAGGTGGCATAGAAGGATCCGTAGGAGAAGCAGGCTTGGGAGCTGAGTTAGAACTTGATGATGGGGCAAAAGAAGGCGCCGGAGATACAGAGTTCGAATTTGCCCCATTATTACTCTCCCCTTTCACTTCATAAGAGGACATAATTGAACGGTATTGCTTACCAGCAATTTTAACCGATGCTTCCGGAAGCATGTACAGTCCAGCTGGTTTTGCAGGCATTTGAAATTTGTAATAGGAGATAACAATAGGAGAGTTTGATGAAATTTTGACATTTTGGACGAATTCAACCTTGATGGAATTAGTGCCGAGAACGAAGGAAGAGGTATCTACGGCATTATTTTGATCATGCGTAACCGTAAAAGTACCACTAAGGGGTTGGTTTGCATAAGAATTGTTTTCATCTATATTTGCCGTTACAAAATTATCACTATTGGCAAAATCTGCCTGAAGGGATAGAGGCATCAGAAGTATAAAGACATAGGCGAGAATTTTATTTACCATGGTCGTTCCACTCCCTTATTAGCAGAAGGTTTAAAATAAGGTTTGCTGCGATCATCATTTTCCATTTCCTGTAACGATTGAAGCACATCATTAATGGAAGAGCCGCCAGTTTCTTGCTTCGATTTTTCTTTCTTAGACTGATCTGGTTGAGGCTGCTGTTCATTATCTTCGGCAGATTGCTCATCTGATAATTGCTGCTCTTCTTTCTGCTTTATGTCAGATTTTTTCTTTTTTTGCATTTTAGCAAGTGCTTCTTTCCAAACCTCAAGAGTTTTTTCTTGTAAAAGGATCGCGCGACTGCGCTCTTCAGAGCTAGGTGTGGCGAGCAATTTTTCAGATTGTTTTGCCAATCTCGCGCCTTCTTCAAAAGAAGTCAGCACTTCATCCCAAGGAATTTGTAAATTCTCATTTCCTTTTAAAGACTGGGAATCTTCTTTTTGTTGAAGAATAATAGATTGATAAAAGTCCTCAGAGGATTGAAAGGTTTGAGATTGTGCCACATGAATAACTTCATTTAAATGAGGTGCTAAAGATTCAGTTTCTTCTATACTTAACCTAAGACGATCAATTAGCAAAGCATATTCTTGATTTTCAATCATTTGCTTTAAAATTATCTTAGGATTTTTTTTCGAATGATTTAAATTTTGCGCAAGCAATTTCATCCGATGCCCCGCCTCTTCAGTATAGATTCGGGATTGGATAGGCTGACTACTTTGCAACAATTCTACAGCATTAGTCAAAGAAACTTGCGATTTTTTAAAAATTAGATTCAAATTTTCATTCTTTAATTTCTCTAAAGGCTCTTTTAGTAGCGCTTGCATCTCTATTAAAGATTGCAACGATAGATTTTGAAGGGGTTCATTCAATAAAGTAAAAGTATATTGAATGAGAATCTTTTGCACAATTTCATCAGCAGCTTTGTTTACAAAAACAAGTAAAATAAATTCATTCAATTCCCTCAGGCTTTTCTTAAAAGCTTCTTGACTGTCTGGGTAATTGCGACTTCCCATGTAATCAAGGCCAAGCGTAAAACTTTTTAAAGCTTTTTGAAATACAATGCGCTTTTCCTTATTTTCATCATTAGTAAGCAGTTCATTAATGCTTTTCCAAACCGGCAACCAGCTATAATCTTGCTGTTGAAATAACTTTAAATAACCAATGCTCAAATGATCATCAATTTGATGTTCAATTAAAAAATTTACATGCTTTAAGACTGCCTTAATACCTGTTAGAAGAGTAATACTACCTTGCTCTGCTGAAGGATGTCTCAGCATAAAATTATAAATATGCTGAAGTACCTGTGCATATTGCCGCTTTAATTCGGCTTCAATTTCATTAGACTCGATCGAAGGGCTACAAGTTGCAACTCCCTCTGCTTTCGATAGTTGGCACCAAGATCTCTTGACTTCTTTAATTCCTCCAACAGCCTCATGCAACATATGCAAAATAGCATTGTAATCTTCAAGAGAGGCATTTACATGGCTTTCAACCGCCTCCAATTTCATCTTGGCCATTAGCAATTGAGTTAGCTCCATGTTTAGATGTAAACGGTAATCTAACAAAATAGGAGAATCTATTAGACTGATCGATCGAAAAATTTGCAAAAGTTCATTCCATTTTTCTATTTCTATGCCACAGGTGGGAGTTTTTTGTAGTTTCTCATTGCTAAGCAATCTCTCAACTTCGGCCTGCATGCAACCTAACTTAGTTGTCCCCAAATTATAAGTTACAACCGCACGCTGCCAAGGCTTTAATGAATCTTCAAGCATCCTCTGATACTGTTTTATAGCGTTATTGAAATCCCCAGCATCAAAATATAGACGCGCCTCTCGCTGTTGAGATTCTGCATCTTGAGTATAGCCACTCATGCAAATGCCTCCAAAAATGATGCTAAGCACATGCATTGAATATTTAAGATGTGAATTACATATATCTATCATCATTAACTCAATTTACGGCGTGTTTCTGGAAGCAGTAAAGCTAGGCTCAAAACTATAATTCCAAGTCCTAAAGGGATTTGATAATAGAGATCATAGACCAATTCATCTTGATTAGGCTCTATACGCGAAGTAATTATCTTTTCTTGAAACTGTAGATTGGCTTTTAAATCTTCAAGTATGCCATCGGCAGTTTGCAACGTTGTCATTTTATTACTTAAGAAAATTTCTCCATTTGTAGCTCGACTAATTTTCCGCAGCAAATCTTCATTAAGCCCTGAGACTACAGCATGGCCCTTAAAAGTGACCCCAGGGATTTCTTTTCCCTGCAAAGAACCTAAGCCCACAACATAAACTTGTAATTTTTTGGTATTTACATTTCGAACAGTGTTAACGATTTTTTGCATGTATTCTTCCCGTTCTTTGCCCTGTAACGACTCCAGATGGGTATCTCCTCCGTCTGTAAGCATGATGAGGGTAGTTTGCCCTTGAGTATCATTAGTAACAAACAGCTCATCTACCCGTATTAGTGCTTGAAGCAAATCTGTGCCGGCAGTTTCTCCCTCATTAATCGAGAGCTGCCGCAACATTAAGCGCGTAAATAAATAATCTGTTGTAAGAGGGACTAATTGCATGGTTTTCGAAGTAAACGCCAAAAGGGCCGCATTTTGCCCCTGCAACCTACTAACAATTTCTTCCACAATTTCCTTAGCTTCATTTAACCTTGTTTTACCTGTTTGCGTATCTGCCACGTTCATCGAATCTGAGGCGTCTATAAGAAATACAATATCCTGTTTCATTTGTCGAACCGTTTGAGTCTTAGCTGCATTGTTTAATTGCTCTGAAATTGAGATCGGATAACGGCCGTTGCCCTTAGGTTGCATCAATGCCAATACCCCAAATATCCATGCGGCACAAAAGAGCAGCGACTTAACCCAAAAAGGCAAACTGCGTCTAGGTTCTTGAATGAATGCTAACAGGCGCTGATCAGCCAGAGCAGCTAGCTTATTTTGTCGATAACTGTAAAGCGAAGCAAATGCCGCAAACAAAAACAACACAACAAAAAGAAGTAGAGAAATCTCAGGCCAATCATAATGAATTGCACGCCACCTCATGGGATCCTCCTAAAAAGAGTCGATTCCAAGATTATTCCACCTAATAGAAAAAACAACCCAAGAGCAATTAAAAAAGGATACAACGACACACGTCGATAAATATCCGGCCGATCTTTCTTGTTAAAATCCTTTTGAAAAGGCGTTGGCAGCTCGCTTTTTTCCAAACGATCAATTTCTTGATAAATATCTTCCAGATTTGTAGTGTTATTGACAACCAATAACTGCCCACCGGTTATCTCTGCGGCACGTTGCATCTGCCGCCGATTCGGGGCAAATTCTTCGGTCGTAATTTTTGGTTCCACATTGACGATATATAGGCGAATACCTTGTTGCTTTGCATAGGCAGCAGCATCTGGAATATCAATATTTCGCAAACGCTTGCCTTGATCTAGAGGATTTGGATCTTGTAAGCCGTCCGTGACCAAGATGATCACACTATTTTTTATGGTATAAGCAGGTTTCCCTTTCCCCACTAATTCTTGGGAATAGTGACGAGTTGCGGCGATTAGACTTGCAGCTTTATAGATAGCATAACCGATGGCGGTACCATCTTCATCGCGATTTGCAACTGCTTTAAAATGAGATAATTGATTCAAAATTTCTTGATGGTCTAATGTGAGAGGTGACATCACTTCGGCCCCACGCGCAAAAGAAATCAATCCAATCAAATCATTAGACCTTCCAGCTAATCCCAAAGCAGGATCACCGACAACAAACTGCTGAGTCACTTGCTTTAGCAATGATATTTTCGTCATGCTCTTTCTTGGACCATTACTAGAATAAATAGGCACTTCTTCAGACATTGAGCCAGATTGATCAAGCAACAAATAGATGGCAATGCCTTCTGTAGGAAAAGGATGTAAGTTAGGCGGTTCTAAGTTTTTATCGGAATGTTTACTAATAAATAGATGCGCATCGACGAAAGCTATCAGAAATGAAGCTAGCCCTAACCATTTTAGATAATTAATCCAAGGAGCCAGACCTACGCGCCAATTTTTTTGCTGAGGCATTAGACTTTTTACGTCCGAAAAAAAAAGATGTGGCTTCACGAAACCACTACTCCACCGCCATAGTAGGTAAATGACTATTAAAAAAACGCATGCTGCAACAAAAGCAAGCTTGTCCACTCAGAGCACTCCCCACCCGAATTGTGATAAAATTAAAGTTATAGCATGTTGTGAATTTTATGCATTCTTTGAAATGCATAATTGTCGAATACAAAATTTGCTTTTCAAATTTATAAAAAATTTTTATAGTCCTTTTTATCGACACTTCGTCTACCTGCTTAGACAGATTGCAGTGTCAGAAAATTCACTTAACACTTCAGAGGTCTCAAAAATGGCTTTATCAACATTGCGATTTATCTTACCCATCCTTACCATAACGACAGCCTTGCATGCTGGCTCTGCGCCCGACATTGGCAATCTAAATAATTGCATTAATGAGGTGCGTCAAGCAAATGCAAATTCTCCAACTGTACCTACATTTGATAAATACAAACAAGGGTACGCAACATTAATTGCCGATCTACAAACGGCAACACCTACCTTGCCCTACGTTTATCAAGAAGCCGCAGCGAAACCCCTAATTCAATTTTTACAGAAAATGGGTGCAGCACAGTTCTTGCGCATTTTTAATCAAAATCCCCAAGACGACCTCTCTCAATCACTACAGCAGATCATACCCGATGCTGTCATGTCAATCTTGTTTCACAATACCGTTTTCGTGCCAAGCGTTGACGCTTTCCAGGAAATTGCGAGCGATCTTTATGATAGTTTTATCAGCGAAGAGGCCCGCGTGAGCAAAGAATCAGGCAAACCTATTAACCCACCCACTTATGGCATTATCCCACCGCTTGTAAAATTTGGAAATGCGGAAAATGGCCCTTACACCTGGACCTGCGATGCTACAACGCAGCTGCTTGGCATGAAATGCGCCATTGTAAGTCTTCCCCCAGCTCAGATAAAAGGTGGCCTTTTAGCTTGGTCTTCCTTAGGACACGAAACGTCTGGTCATGACGTTCTGCATGCAGATGCTGGACTTTTAGAAGAATTAACCAAAAAAGTTCACGATGCCTTACTAAGTAAATTTCATTCCAAAGCCCTTGCAACTTACTGGTCCAATTGCATGGATGAAACAACCTCGGATGTAATGGGAAATCTAAATATGGGACCAGCAGCAGGTATTGGTTTGATTGGGTATTTTAGATCATTTGGAAATGGTAAATTAAGAAATGTTGGTTCGAAGGATGACCCACATCCTATCGATTTACTAAGAGCGTATTTGTCAGCAGCAGTTGTCAAACGCCTTAAATTTAAAGAGGCAAAAGTTTGGAGCCAGACCCTCACAAATGAGGCTCATAAGGACGATAGTGGATCACTTCATCTTGTAGATCAAAATGGAAAATATTATCCATTTCCAACTTCTATGAAGATTGCTATTGCTTCTACTGATGTAGTTGCCGAAATCATCATGAATTCAAAACTGCACGCATTGCAAGGACACAGCTTAAAAGAAATCAAGGAGTGGAGTGATAGTGATCAGACGATTGTAGAAAGCCTCATTTCTGATCTTAAAGCAAATGGACAATTGCCTGCTAATTTGCGTGGCATTGGATTTTATGCGGCTCATGTTGTGAGTGCATCAACTCTTACTGCTTTAACAACTAATGCAAATATTTCACAAATTTTCAGTGAAATGATAATGTTTCTTCAAATCATGCATCAAGACAATCCAATGTGGTCAAAAACACCTACGGTTCAAGCCTTAAAATTACTTGAACGCATTGATCAAGACAGAAACGCGCAATCACTGGCACCTCATCCAGTGCACATACAATTACCGCAAGGTCTCACTTTTTCATGGGATGAAAGCATTTTAGAAGAGGACGCCGAAATCGAAATCGCTTCTTAATTTGGAATTATTAGATGATACGAGACCAAAAAACTAAACCAAAAACCAAAACCTAACCCTAATTTTTGACTAAAAGATAAGAACGTTAGGAACGATGTAACGATATAAACGATATAACGATATAAAGATATTACAATAGAAGATAGAATAAAAACAGACCCTCTCCCTATTGAGAGTCCCTATTGGAGTGATTCCTATCGTTTATCGTTGTATCGTTCCTATCGTTGTATCGTTCTAATCGATAATATCGTTCCTGTCGTACAGCGCAAAGACATTAGGGATTCGCCCGCAAGATATAATAGATAGGCGAAGCCCTTTGCACCTTTGGGCCTTGGTGTTAAAAACTAAGTCAAAAATTAGGGTTAGGTTTGAAGCGCCCAGAATTCAGAAATAATCATTCCAGGACCACATTCTATAAGCCTGATCTCATTTTATAAAATTTTTCAAGCCTCAAAGATGGCAATCAATCGATCCAAATCATCAAGATTATAGTAATTAATTGTAATTTTACCTTTCTTACCCTTTCCTTGAATATTCACTTTAGTACCAAGTTTTTGCTGAATGCGCTCAGCAATTTGCTCCAAGAAAAAATTTCGGTTTGTATAGACTAATCTTTCTTTTTTCGACTTTTCAGATATCCTTAAAGCCGCTTCTTCAGCTTCCCTAACATTGAGATCATCCCTCAAAATTATTTCAAAGAGCAAGGATTGCTTTTCAAATCCATTTAGCGAAAGAATTGCTTTGGCATGTCCCATGGAGATGCTGTTGCTAGAAACGCCATCCTGAATTGATTTTGGAAGGGTTAATAAACGCAAGTAATTTGATACAGTCGACCGCTTCTTGCCTATGCGGATAGCCAGCACTTCTTGTTGTAGTCCGAATTGCTCAGTTAAGCTGTGCAATGCCTTAGCTATTTCAATAGGATTGAGATCGACGCGTTGAATATTTTCTATTAAAGCCGCTTGAGCAGAAATTTCATGACTGCTAGCGCGAACAAGAACCGCAATTGTTTTCAAACCAGCTAATTGGGTTGCTCTGTAACGTCGTTCTCCCGAGACAAGTTCATAAGTCAGTCCGTCTGGACGTGGTCTTACGACAGGAGGATGAATTAAACCGACAGCTAGAATGGATTGAGCCAGTTCCAACAATTCTTCCTGTGCAAAATGACGCCGCGGTTGAAAGGGGTTGACGAAAACGCAATCAATATCTACTTGTTTAATTTCCTCGTTAGCCCTAGAATTTTGATCATCTAAGATAATAGGAGTGTCTTCCATCGCAATTTTTATCTTTACAACAATGTTATTAGAAGTATGATTAATATCCGCATAAGAGTTAAGTCATTAGAACTTATCTTACGGATTTAAGAGACTTAAGTCACATAAAAAATCACAATCCCAAGTTTATTATGTCACAAACATCACGTCAACCTACTCCTGAAACAACAATTCAAAAGCAAAGTTCACTCGATTCTTTCGACGCAAACTCTGTTATAGACTGGCTAGCCCAGAATGGCAAAATTGTCATTTATGCATTATTAGGACTCATCGTTTTTTTTATCTTAGTATATCGCTTAAGTAGCAGCAATACAGCAAAATCTGAAAAAGATTATTTCCAAGCCTCCACTGATTTTTCAACATTTTCACGAGAAAATACGGAAAATGAGAACACTACAACGCAAGAAGCTTTTAAAAGATTAACAACTCTGATGAATGCTCACCCCGAATTACATCCTGCTTATGACGGCTCCTTGGGGCAAACATTGCTTAATCGTGGACAAACTATAGAAGCAAAATCCTTTATTGTAAACACGTTACAGCGCACAAAAGCGGAAAGCCTCATGCTTTATAATAATTTTGCTACGACCACTCTTCTCATTAGCGAATCACTATATAAAGAAGCGCTTGAAAAATCTCAGATACTTCAGCAAACGATGATTGACGGTTTATCGCAGAACAGCAGCGAACGCTCCTTTAGCGAAGTTTTATTTGCTTTCAATTTACTCAGAATTGCGATGCTGCAGCAGCAACTTGGCAACGCTCAAGAAGAATTACAAGCTTGGCAGCAATGGAAAAATTATGCAGGCCTGGACCGATCTTCGAATCAGCCTCTCACTATTAACCCTATGGCTTTTCGCATGGTCATCCAACAATTAGCCACTGGCAATATTGCCTTACCCGATTACATTACATATCGAGAAAAACTGCTAAAATGACATTCTTAACTTGATATAATTAAAATGATTTTGATATGTCTTAATAAGGACTTCATTATTTTTTCGAAGATCTTTTTCCTAAGTTGCAAAAATTAGCAACTAGGAACTCCTTAATGTTTATACATTTTTTGTATATCCCTTAAGGTTAGTGCCCAATAACAGTGGACACCGTGAGCACCAAGGGAGGTGACGTCAGTCTAACGACGCTCGAGACCACAAAATTTTGGGATTTTATATTTATAAACATTGTTATGAACTAAGCCTGTGGGGTAGCGACCGCACATTTGGGCCTATTCGCACAGGATATAAAATCAAAGAGATAACCTGTGGGTCATAAACATAGCTCACTTGCCTTTGATGATGATTTAAAAGAGTTTGATAGCGGACACCAAATTGGTAATCACTATGAACCCGAATTAAAAATACACGTCAATGTGCATTATGCAAAAAATCTTGGCATGAATGCGGTATCTCTTAGCGATATCGTTCAAGTATCAGGAAAAATCACCGTTTCTTTTTAATTTAAAAGAACCACGTGGCATCCTAGGCGGCAATGATCAATTGCCGCCTTTTTTGTTTCTATAATGTCCCTGTGGCATAGGCAATATTTGTCAGTGAAATAATCCAAAAGGTGCGCGACTGAATTTTTTGAGCACGTGCATTTGATAAAGCAGCTTCTGCTGACAGTACATCTAAAATCGTATTGATTCCAAACTTATAGTTCGCCAAAGCAGCCTCATAGGCCTTATTCGCATACAGAAAATTCTCGTCAGCAAATTTGATTTGTTGAGCTGCCGTTGTGAAATCAGCATAACTGATAACTACCTCTAGTAGAGCATTCTCCTCCTTGCTCTTCCACTCTGCAAAGGCAGCAGCCGCATCTGCCCTTGCGCTGCGTGTCCGATTGACATAATAGAATCCGTTATAAATGGGCACATTTAAAATTATAGATCCGCTGTAATAACGACTACTTAAGCTGGAATTATTAATGTTATCATTGTTTTGAACAATGCCATTAGCCGTCAATGTGGGCAAACCTGCAGAAAAAGCAGCCTTGGCGTTGGCTTCTTGACCTTTCCATTTAGCCTCTGCGGCAGCTAGATCTGGCCTCTCCGCTTTAGCAGTGGCTATCAATTCGTCAATATCTTTCTGCACCTTTTCCATTTGAAGGTCTTCTGGTAAATTAACAACTTCAAATTGGGCATTAGGAGGCATACCCATAGCAGTTGCTAATCGGCCTAATGTCGTTTTAGTTTGACCTCGCAATTGCTCCATTTGGAATTGAATATTAACATATGTTGATTTTGCCTGTAGCACATCCACAATGGTGACCACGCCTGCATCGAATTGCTCTTGGGCTGACTCAACATTTTCTTTAGCCTCTTTAAGATCTAACTCTCTGGCTGCCAGCAGTGCTTTTGCCTCTAAATGCTGATAATAGAAAGTTAAAACGTTTAACATAATTGTTTGCACTTCGCGATTATGCGTCCAATCAGCATAGATAAGGGCTTCACGAGCGGCATCGATGGTTGCCAGGCGACCTCCAAAATCAAGCATCAAATACGAAAAGGATAACGTGCTGATCAACAACTGATTGGAAGAAGAAGTTGAATTACTAGATAATCCACGAGTATTTCCTCCTACCACAACACTGCTTCCTGTATTTCCAGTGTTTACATTGTTTCCTGTATTTCCAGTGTTTCCTGTATTTCCAGTGTTTCCTGTATTTCCAGTGTTTCCTATATTACCTGTGCCGACAATACCTGTTGAATTAGCTGCCGCAGCCCCTCCACCAATTCCTCCGCCAGAAAATTTTTGAAGAAGAAGTTGCTCGGATAAATTTATCGTGGGATATAAAGCACTGCGTGAAGCCCTCCATAAGAAAGCTGCTGAGCGTGCATTTTGCCATGTTACTCGAGTATCAGGATTATTACGAAGAGCTACATCGATTAAATTATCCACATGCCAAGGCTGACTTTCCTTAAGCATATTTTCTTCAGCTTCAATCTCATCCTCAGGAGTTGGGCTATGATGTATTTCCTTAATTGGTAAAGGAGCCCAAGGCAAATTATACCATTCCGCCACTTCACCATCATTTGATGGATCAATATAGCAACAGGAAGAAAGGACTATGCTTAAGAGACTCATCAACAACCACATTTTGAAATCTCGCTTTACAATTATGTGTCTTGGAATAAGTACACAGATATAAAATTTCTAGATTATTTAATAATAGAATATACATAATAAAGCTATCTAAATAACCTATAGGTGAGAGATGACCCCCATGATTCTTTATGGATACCCATCCACATTTCAACCTATTTTCCAAGTTCCTGAACCATCGATTAATGCATCACAAACAAACTGCTCTGAATGTAATATTAATAAAGCATATAGAAATTACTCTTCCACTTATATGACTGCAAAGATTTGCCACTCATGCTTTCAAAAATTATTAGAACAAAAGAATTCACTAATATGCTTCCTTTAAGCGAAGTCTGCCCCAAATGTCACAAATATCAATCTTTCGAAAACTGGCATGAAAATCCTGTCAACACAATCGAAATGATTTGCAACAACTGCTACCTGTTAATCATTGCAGGAGCACGTTCAACTATTCAGAAAACAAAACACACGAAATATGGGCCCAAAAACTTGAATAAAAAAGCTTTAAAAATTTGTGATTCTTCCATAAAAATTTTAAATATAAAATTAGAAACGTGTTCTTCTTGCCTAACAAAAAAAAAGCTTAGAAAATGGCACAAAAATCCTAATGATCATAATTTGTCAATTTGCAATGTATGTTACAAAAATATTTTAAAAATTAAAAAAGAATTAAAAATGAACATTACACAAGATTATTCAATTAAAGAAAAAAATAAATATGTTCGCATCAAGTCTTTCCTAAAAAAAACTGATAGTCCTAAAAGTGAAGAAGATCCAGGTGCAACATTTGATCCTTGTAAGCAAAACCTTGACATGGATAGCAATGCTCATGAACCAACAAATAAGATAAACCAAATTTCATTTTTTCCAGATATTCATTTATTGGAATTTGGTATGCCCTTACGAAGCTAACTTTGTTTTTTTCGGTTAAAACGTTCCCTCAACCCCTCAAAGAACAGGTAGATAACTGGCGTTAGAAAAAGTGTCACAAGTTGAGAGATGAGTAAACCACCAATAATGACATAACCCAATGGACGCCGAGATTCTGCACCGGCCCCTATGCCAAAAGCAATTGGCAGTGCCCCCATAATCGCTGTAAGCGTCGTCATCATAATCGGCCTAAAGCGCACTAAACAAGCCTCAAAAATAGATGATTCAGCACTTTCCCCCTTGGTTCTAATATTATCCAGGGCAAAGTCCACCATCATAATGCCATTCTTTTTAACAATGCCAATCAATAAAACAAATCCTAGAAATGCATATAAGGACAAAGGTTTACCGGTGACAAAGAGAGCCAATAACCCACCTACAATCGCTGGCGGAAGCGTTGATAAAATCGTTAAAGGATGAATGTAACTTTCATAAAGGATCCCAAGAACGACATAGATAGTAAATAATGTGATTAAAAAGAGCAAACCTACGCTGCTCATGGTTTCTTTAAAGGCTTCGGCTGCACCCTTCACCGAACCAGTCACTTGCTCACTAAATGAGCTGCTTGCAAGCACATCTAAACGGGATAATCCATCACTTAATGCTGTGCCCGGGGATAAGTTAAATGTGATTGTGACTGCAGGAAACTGCGCGAAGTGATTAATACTGGCTGGTCCAACCCCCTCCTTCCAAGTTGCAACAGCACTTAAAGGGACGAGCTGTTGAGTAGTACTAGAACGCACATACATGGAATCTAAAGAAATAGGATTTTTTTGCAAATTTCTATTAATCTCTAAAATTACATCATATTGGTCAATAGGAGTTTGAATACGGGAAATGCGATTGCCTGAAAAGCCATACAGGAAAGCCGATTCAAAATTTTGAGCGTCAATGCCTAATGTAGAAGCTACATCTCTTTGCAACTCTAAATTTAACTGAGGTGTTTTTATTTCCAAATCCGTGGAAATGCCTTGAAACATCGGATCATCACGCATTTTTCCAATCAATTTTGTGGCTGACTGATACATTTGTTCCGAATCTAGACTCTGAATTAAATATTGATAAGCCCCACGCACTTGGGGTCCAACGTTTAAATCAATCAAAGGGACATTTTTCAGAAAAATATTGATGCCTGGAATGTTACCCAGCTTTTTATTCAATTCTAAAGTAATTTCCGCAATGGACTTCCTTTGATTTCTGGGAATCATTTGAATAAAAACAATTCCTTGTCGATATTGAGGCGTGGCTGAATTTGAAATAAGCGATTGAATACTAGGCTCCTGTCTTAAGATATCCACCACTTGTTGTTGATAAATTTTCATTTGCTCTGATGAAGTGCCTTGCTCGGCTTCAGTAAATCCTAAAATAAAACCAATATCTTCATCAGGAATAAAATCAGTAGGCAATGTGTAAAAGAAATAGACGCTTAGAAGAACACTTAAGAGCCCCGCAATTAAAACAAACCAACGATGCTTTAAAT
>JACDGH010000196.1 GCA_013815395.1 Parachlamydiaceae bacterium | reverse complement strand
GTATACACACCTCCCACACCTAACCCTAAAGATTTTTTTTTAAAAATATCCATTTCATTATCTCTACCTCCCATTATCCTTGCTCCGCCAAAATCGGCAAAGAAAAAATGAATTTTTTGCTTTCCATTTTCCTCTTGAAGCTTACAGCCAATATTATCAGGTTTAATATCTCCATGCAGAAGCTCTTTACTTTGCATAAATACGAGACCCTCTAGCAATTGAATAGCCCCATCTTTTTGAGCATTACTATCCAGCTTTATGTTTTTATTTTTTAGAATAGCAGGTAAGTCCCCATCATGTTTTCGAGTTATAAATCCAGTTGTTTCTTCTCCTTCTTTCAGATATTGGAATACGGCTATGGGAGGAGCTTGTATTCCAATGGGCACTTTACCATTATTATTACTCCATAGATAATTCAATTTATTAGATTCGTTATTAACTTGTGCTGAATTAACATCTGATGCCATTGCTGTCTTGCTGACTAACGCTTCGCTGCTATTAAATGAAATATTTTTTAACTCCCTGACTTTAGCAAATGCACCTTTCCCTAATACACTTACCTTTGTCAGTATAAGTAAACGGTCATAAGAATCTTTAGTGACTACTACCTTCACTCTTTTAAACAAGCTCCCAACTTTAATTTTTTTCCCTATTTTTAAATCTTGGGTGACTGCAATACTAACAATTTTTTCAAAATCACTTTGTGATATTTTTACAGCCGTCTTTTCGGAGGTACTATGATGCATCATAATTGCATCATACTTAGTAAACACTTCGTTTAATTTTTCTGCCCTTTCACTTATTTTAGCAAGATTTAAAGAACCAGAAGCTTTATTCATATATTCGTTTCTTATTTCTTTTTCAGTTAAATGCAAGCGGGACGCTAAACTTGAAATATTGACTAAAACAGCACTCCCCTCAGATAGCTTTAAAGGAATATATTTGATTTTATCCATTCGGGACGTCTTCACTTTACCATCAGGGTCGACAGTAGTTTCTTTAATTGCGACCCTAAACCTTTCTTTTGCTACTCCATCAACCTTGAGATTTAAGCGAAGTTGTTTACCACCTTCATTAATAACCTTCCCTGTCTTATCAAATGATTTTTGCGCTATGTTATTTTCAATAGTGTATTTAGAACTGGTAAGACCACTACTCAATGGAGATGAATTAATATTCATTTCAGCCTCATAATTTAAACAGGCAATATCAAATAAAATCTAGTATTATTATACAATTATGAAAATTTATTAATCAAATGTAATTAAAATAAAAAAAGACAGTTATTTTATATCTTTACTTTTTGATTTTTATTTAACCCTATAAAATTTATCGTTTTTTTTATTTTTATCGCTATATCCCTTCATCGTCGACAATTTTTTGTTGACAAGCATTAAATCTCAATTTACAAAAGAGAAAAACGAACCCAGGAGAATCTTATGTCATCTGCAAAACCCGCCCCTACTCTTATTAAAAAAGAGTCAAAAACTACGAAAGGCAATAACCAGCTTCTTATGAGCGCTGATCATCCAAAAAGTAATGATACCCCTAAAAAGACCGGGTGCTGCATGGGAACTTCCGAATGCGCATCAACTGACAACACTAAAACTTTATTAAAGCCTGCTCAATCTCTTGTAGAATCAGAACATAGCCTCGGCTCCCACAAAGGACCAAAAACTCGCATCGTGATTAAGTTTGATGTCGGATTTAAGAACTCAATCACTATCCGGGGTAAAGGTGCTGGCTTAAGCTGGGATCGAGGCCTTTCACTGAAAAATACAAAAGCTGATGAATGGATGTGGGAAACAGAAACACCTTTTACCACTGGGGAATTTAAAGTTCTTATTAATGACACTCGGTATGAATTAGGGGAGAATCACACCTTGCGTTGCGGAGCATCGATACATTATGCTCCTAAGTTTTAAAATCCCTAAAGTTTGTCCTCTGCCTAATTTAAGCTTAATAAAATAATGGAGATTTGGTAGAATACTATCACATTACCGATCCTTATATAAGGAGATCTCCTTGATGACAAACACTACTAGATTATCGCGTTATCTAGCTAAAACGCCCGCTGAACAGCACAACAGCGCAGCTATCGCTTATATTGCCGCATTAGACCACTTAGAGGCCTCCCACCCCCATGTAGCGGCTAGTATAGTTAAAGAATTGGTCGATCAACGCTCCCATTTAAAGCTGATTGCTTCTGAAAATTACTCTTCCCTAGCAGTGCAGCTTTCTATGGGCAATCTTTTAACTGACAAATATGCGGAAGGATATGCGGGACATCGTTTTTATGCAGGCTGCGAAAATGTTGATACTATCGAAGAAACCGCTCAAAAAGAGCTGAATGCGATTTTTGGCAGCGAACACGCTTATGTTCAGCCGCACTCTGGCGCAGACGCAAATTTGGTGGCTTTTTGGTCCATACTAGTACACCGTATCCAAAATAAAGAAGTGGAAAAACTGGGCAAAAAATCTATCGATGAGCTGACTCCAGAAGAGTACGAAATAATTCGTCAGCTAATGCTTAATCAGAAAATATTGGGGATGTCACTCAATTCGGGCGGCCACTTGACCCATGGATACCGCCACAACATTTCTTCTAAGATGATGCAAGCCTTTCATTATGATGTCGACCCTACCACAGAGTTAATCGACTACCAAGTGCTGGCTAAGCAAACTAAAGATGTTAAGCCTACTATCCTGCTTGCCGGGTATTCAGCACATCCACGTCGCTTGAATTTCGCTAAAATGCGTGAAATTGCCGATTCCGTCGGAGCAATTTTAATGGTAGATATGGCGCATTTTGCCGGCCTAGTGGCAGGCAAAGTGTTTCAAGGGGAATTTAATCCGATACCTTATGCCGACTTCGTCACTTCCACCACGCATAAGACTTTAAGAGGTCCAAGAGGCGGATTTGTGCTATGCAAACAAGAATTTGCTGAAGTTGTAAACAAGGGCTGCCCATTAGTTTTAGGGGGCCCTCTACCTCATGTGCTAGCCTCAAAGGCCATCGCTTTCAAAGAAGCCAATACGCCAGCTTTCTGCCAATACTCACAAAAGATAGTCGATAACGCTCGTACCATCGGCGAATGCTTGAAAGCCAAAGGAATTCGCTTAGTAAGCGGTGGAACTGAAAATCATATGGTCATTTTGGATTTAAAACGCTTTGGCTTAACTGGTCGCCATGCTGAAAATGCGTTACGCGAAGCTTCCTTAACAGTGAACCGCAACGCCATTCCTTTTGACCCTAATGGTCCTTGGTACACTTCAGGTATCCGCATTGGCACCCCGGCACTCACTACATTAGGAATGGGAACACCTGAGATGCAAGAAATTGCCGATATCATCGAAGAGGTATTAAGCCATACTTCCCCAACATTAATTGCCAAAACTGGACAACCCAGCAAAGCCAACTGCACTACAGATCCAGTGATTTTAAAGCGCAGTAGACAGCGGGTAGAAAATTTACTTAGCCGTTACCCGCTCTATCCTGAAATTGATTTAGGCTAGCATTAGAAATAATGCTCCTCAAAAGAGCAAATAAACCTTGAAAAAAGCAATGCCAAAAGCAGATAATAACCTTATCATCAATTGTAAAATGAAATCAACCTTCGGAGAAAGCGATGGCTAAAGCCAATAAAGAAAAAGAATCTATTATACCGGCTTCTTATGTCAAACTACAAGACAAGATTGACGGCACTTTGTTGGAAGCACGCCGCGTATTCCTGTACGACGCTGTGGACAATGATACTGCCCAGGATATTATCCGCAAATTATGGTATTTGGAATTAACCAATCCTGGACAACCTATCCTTTTTGTGATTAATAGCCCAGGGGGCTCTGTGGATTCTGGATTTGCTATTTGGGATCAAATTAAGATGATCACATCGCCCGTCACGACACTTGTCACTGGTTTAGCAGCTTCAATGGGCTCTGTATTAAGCCTTTGCGCCGCACCTAAACAACGTTTTGCAACAGCAAATGCGCGTTTCATGATCCACCAGCCTATGATTGGCGGGGTCATTAAAGGACAAGCAACCGACCTTGAGATTCAGGCAAAAGAGATCCTTAAAACACGTCAGTCATTAGTCAATTTATACGTGCAGGCTACTGGCAAAGATGCCGTAACGATAGAAAAAGCGATCGACAGAGACACTTGGATGTCGGCAGATGAGGCATTGGCATTTGGCTTAATTGATAAAGTCATTCTATCATTCAATGATCTGCCGTCCTAACTCAAAAAACAAAGCGCCCTTTGCGCTTCCTTTTTTTAAATACTCGGGTTGTGGCAACGATTTCATTCTGATTGACAATCGCCATCAATTATTTAACATCTATACGGCCAAAACTGAGGTTATCGTCCAAATATGCCATCGTCGCCTAGGTATAGGCGCCGATGGTATCATACTTTTAGAAAACTCTCAAAAAGCAGACTTTCGCATGCGCATTTTTAATGCCGATGGCAGCGAAGCTGAAATGTGCGGCAATGGACTACGTTGTTTAGTCCGCTTCATTCAAGATTTGGGAATACCTGGCAATAATTTCCTTATAGAAACAATGCATCAGCTTATCCCTACTACAATTTTAGAAAAATATATCAGCGCAGAAATGCCAGCCCCAAAAAATTGCCGTTTTTTTGAACAATTGCAAATTGAAGAAACTTCATACATTATCCATTATCTAGACACAGGTGTGCCTCATGCTATCATCTTTGTCGAAGATCTTCATGATAATCAATTGATGCTGATAGCACCGCAAATTCGGTATCATCCCCACTTCTTGCCAAAAGGCACGAATGTAAATTTTGCTACTATTAATTCCAATAATGAAGTAGAAGTGCGTACCTACGAAAGAGGTGTCGAAGGGGAAACTTTAGCTTGTGGAACCGGCGCTGCGGCTGTCGCTATTGCTGCCGCACACGTGCATGGTTTAAAAAGCCCCATTAGCATTCGTCCAAAATCTGGCGATATTATTTATATATACTTCCCTGAAGCTGTATATTCCCTTTCTGAGGAAACATTTCTTTCAAACCCGCGAGGACTAACCATGAGTGGACCCGCAGTAAGAGTTTTTAATGGCAACATTTTCATAGGAATTTAGGTTGCTGAGAAGTAGGACTTTTAGATAAACTCCCATCGTTGTGCACAATTCAAGTATAGGATACCTTTATGGCCGTCAAGCAAATTCAAGAACCGCAAAACCCCTTAATTTTGCGTTGCAATCGCCTCATAGAAGCTTTTGCTAAGTCCGATGATGAACGCGATTTTTATCTGGACCGCTCAGAGGGTTTTATTGTATATATAGATCTTGATAAGCCTGACGAGGAACTTTTAGCTGTAGAGAAAGAATTAGAGAAGAATAAAGGACGCTACTGCATGATTCCTAAAC
>JACDGH010000195.1 GCA_013815395.1 Parachlamydiaceae bacterium | reverse complement strand
TTTTTTTCTTTTTGAAAATTACATATTCCATTTTTATAAAAAAAATACAAATCCCTTTTTTTAAAAGGGATTTGTATAAGTTTTTACTTTAACTTGACGGCATTGGACGAGACGCCCCGGCTACCTTGGTTTGCGCGGCATAATTTAGGTAGCAAGGGCATCTGGTCAGGAACAAAATAGGAACATGGTTTAGTGAATAATTTTAGTTATAAATTTAAAACAGCTAAATTGACTAGTCTAGGCGAGAACGCCCAAGCTACATTACTTAGGCAATCTTTTTGAGTAAGTCATAAAAAATTTACGCGAATCGCGGGAAAGGCCACATATATGTCTATGTAATGTGAGTGTTTATTCCAATATCAAACATAATAAAAAAATTAAAAATAAAAAATTAAATTTAATATATTGCGCACATTAATTGTTTAGTTTTATAATAAACATTATAATGTAAAGTTATACTTAGAGTTAAAACCAAATAATTAGGGGCTCAATATGAATCCATTATCCAATGAAAGTTTATCAATGGCAGAGCTTGAGTTAATTGCCCGAGATTGCTTGAGTCCTACATTAGGAGGAAAAAGTCTTAAAGGGGAATCAAACAAGAAAATTTGGGGTGCTCTCACTCAAAGTTGGAGCGAAATTAGGGATGCAAGAGTTAAGCGACAAGAATACGAGACTGGGGGAGATATTTGGTATAATAATAAAAAGATTTGCGAGCTAATTATTAATAAAATTGAAGATTATAATAAAAAAAATTGGAATATAGATGTCTTGAGAAATATTTCGGTCGATTCGGCTCATATGATTGCAATTTGTGAGTTATTGAAAAAATCTGGGTTTAAGAATAAAAAAGTTAAAATTTTAGATAAATTAATAAATAACTTAAAGTCTAATTTAGAATTTAATTTTAAAGATAATTTTGAAAATAATGTGCAAGATGTAGGTAAAAAAATTAATAGTGCTAATGAAGATATAGAATTACTCAAATCTTCAAAAATAAAGACTCTTGATGCTAAAGATTTAAATAATAAAATTGAAGCAAATAGCGAAAAAATACAAATAATTAAAAAAAATTTTGAATTTTTGAAAAATGCTAAAGTTTTAAAAGATAAAAATGAAATTCCTACCCCTTTGCTTGGCGAAATAGAACAGAATTTAAGCAAGGCGGAACATGATTTAGAAGATCTAAAAATTTATAGAGATTTTAAAGATCTAAAAATGATTAGAGATTTTAATATGTTAAGCAGGTTAGCGAATGAACAGAAGGAAAGCGATATCAATTTGGCGTATCCTAGTGTTGAAGATAGCGAGCAAGTAGAGAATATTATTGATAAATCTTTGGAAGGGCTCATCAAAGGAGAGGCTGTTAGAAGTCCAGTCCCACATCAAATAGATACACCAACAGAAAGCCAGCTTAATGTATCAACCGCAGGCCTCTCAAAGGGGGAGTATATATTAAAAGAGAAACCCTATGAAGATGAAAACCCAGTACATGCCAAAACTAAAAAACATCTAAATTTGAAGCCACAAGCAGAATTGAAGACAAAGGCAGAAAAAAAGGTTTTGCATGAAGCTAAAAAACAGAAATCACCTCATAGCGATGACAATGGTTCACAGAGTCAATTCTCTTCACCGATTAAATTAGTCGTAGAAGTAGAATCAATTGAGCCATCACATGAATCACCTTCATTAATGAATGTAAATCCTGAATTTAGAGCCTCTGATTGGACTAGAGGGAAAAGACTTAACCCACTTAAAATTGCAGTATTCGCAGCAACTCTTTTAATCCCATCTACTATGATGTTAATGAGTCGTAAAGATAGAGATCTTCTCCGCAGTGACGTTGTATTCCCGAAAGGGAGAGATACTACAAGTACAGCACTAGTAAATATAAATGGACCACAAGAATTGCCCCCCGAAGCTGATGAAGAGGCTCCTGAAATATTAGACTTGGGTACAATATTAGATTCGGCTAGCGTTTCAGGCACAATTACACCCTTCCCTAACTCAGATACCCCCCCTCTCCCTCAAAATGCCAGATTCAACCCATCCCCATTCCAGGAAGGCTATCCAAAATTCCATGAAGAAGAGGGAGAGAAAATTCCACTAGGCAATTTTGATAAGGTGCACGAAATTTCTGATTTAGAAGATCTTCCCGATTTAGTTTCAGATGAGCTGCCGCCAGTTGAATCAGGTAAAACTACCCGTTCCTTTGTAACTTCTGGTCAAAGTGCGTTACCCCCAAGAAATCCTCATGCCATTGCAGTAAGCCATACTTGGGGATGGATAACTATGAAAGATCAAGAGCTATCAGTTACTTTACCACAAGAAACAGGAAAACAACTTCAAGTTGTAAATAAAACTCCTGAATCTGAAGAAGAAGTGAGCGCTTGGGTACAACCTGAAGTCGAAGGAAATAAAACGATAAATCTAGATTTAAAAAATCAATCATCAGTAGGTGAATTTCCACCCTCAGGTGTTGCAAAGGACACTCCAACAAAGGATATTTCAGTTGGGGAACAATTGACTCAGCCAGAGATCGAACCCCCTCCAGTCGAGGAAGATTCTACAGTTATTCCGAAAGGAACTACAAGTATGGGGATGGGGGCCGCACTCTTAGCGGTAGTAACCTGTGCGTCAATTGCAGGAATGATTTTTAAATCCATCAAAACTCAGGCTAAACCATCCCCACGGAATATAACTATAGCGCCTACAATTGAAGAACTTAAGCAGATGGCTGATGATTTCAAAGCAGGTAAATCCATTGGCCTAATAGATCAAAGAAAGGCGCCAGACCACCTTCCTTCCAAAGGTGCGTTTGAAATCAAAGGAGAACACCCAATAGGATCTGATTATCAAAGCGATTCTTCAATTAGCTCTAAAGCAAGCTCCCCTAAATCAGGGAGCTCAAATCAAATTTTAACTACTGAGGAAGCTCTATTAGATAAAAAAGCTCAATCTGAATATAACCAAAGGATGAGAGATTGGAGGCATGCTAAAAGCCAAGCGAAAAAGAATAATGAAAATTTCCAAACTCCCAAACCCACTCTTGAGCAAACAAAACAAGATTTGCGTGATGCAGAAACTAGCAAGTCAAATGAAATGCAAGCTGCAAAGCTAGCTGAAAGAAAAGCGAAAAAAAATCTAGCGAAAAAGAAATTGCGTGCAGAAAGAATTAATGCACAAAAAACAAAGAATATAGATGATCCTTTGAAAACAAAAGTTGTTTCTCATGAAGATTCTGTTAGGAACTCTGGCTCTCCGGTTTCAAAAAGAGAAGCATTAAAACCATTGATAGAGGAATCTCGTGCTGCGCGAAAGAAATCACTTGCTGCGCGTAAAGCTGCCTCAAAATTAGAAAAACCTGACCAAGACAGGGATTTAATAAGTATGTCTGAGAGGGAAGCTTTACAAGTAGAACTTCCCCCAGATTCTGAATTAAGCGAAGAGGCACCTCACTCGTTAGATCTTGAAATTAAGGGAAATTCAGAAATAAACACAGAATCTTATTTTGATGCACAAACCCCCGTTATACACGCTAAAGCTTTAATAAAGGGTGCAAAAAAATTGCTTAAAACTGTTCAAAAAGCTCCTTTAAAGAAATCTTATGAGTTAGAAAACGCCTTGTTAAAAACTTGGTTAGATGAGGTTGAAAGTCAATTCAATAATCTTCCACTTGATATTATTGAAAAAGTCAAGAAAGAGCATCTTGCTATTTCTAAGGAATGGGGTTTATTTTTAAAAAATGAACCTGAAAGGGCTGCTCAATTGGATGTGGCGACTCAAAATTTAGAGAAGGAAAAATTTGTTAAACTTCATGAACAGGTATTAACAAGTATTGTTAAAATAAATCGAGCATTGTTAGACCGGGATAACATCAAAATACTTTCAGAAAATGTCGACACCGCGATCAATAATTTTCAAAATTTCCAAGAAACTGCCAAAAGGATTGCTGACACATTAGAAAAATCTTCTAACATTGATGAGTTCATGGAAAACGCACGTTTATATTTGGATAATTATGCGCTTAATATCTTGCCTGAAGTTGGTGATGGGATAACATATAATGATGAGAAAACAAGGGAAAATATTAGCATTGGTAAAGAATATGGAAAAATTACAGATTTAATTTTTGAAATGGATAAGTTCATTTCAGATAAAGAGTTGGTTGATTACAAGGCGTTAGTGCTTGTGGCAAATGAACAGTTTGACAAAGCAGAAAATCCTAATAATGAAAGATCTTTTGAAGAAGTGGTCATCATTCATTCAATGGGACAACAGGCAATGGATATAGTTCTTAAGAAGCTATCCCCTGAATCTAGGGAAAAATTACTTAAATTAGAAGAAATTAGAAAACCTTTGAGGCATAGTGTTAAGATTCGTAGAAATTTAACGAGCATTGAAAAAGAGAGAATTTGGGCTTTTAAATCGGCTTCAAAGATGAATACTATAAGCATGAAGATGTTATCATTTTATTTTAATGTTGAAGCAGCTAACTATATCGAATCTAATTTGGATAAGTTTAATAAAAGTGATCTGGGACGTAAAGCTATAGAATTGAAAAGTCAGGCCACAGAAAGTGCAAAAGAACAAATTATTGAAATAATTGATATTTTTAAAGATAATTTACCCCAGATTGCAGACGTTTTAAAAAATTACTCTAATGTTGTTGATCGTTCAGCAACAGGTATACCCAGTAAAGAATTATTTCAAATAATTATGAACCAATTTATTGAAAACATAAAAAAATTAATCCTTAGTAAAAATCAAAATTTAGATAATAATAATTACCCAGAATTATTTAAAACCATTGAAGTGATAGAAGCTCAATTAAAAATGATTTCAGAAATTGAAAACATTAAACCTACACTTGAAAAAATGTTCAGCAATGATACCGAAAACGAATCTCCGGAACAATCAGATCTGCCTTATACTTCTGATGAAGAAACCCATTCTTCTATTAAGGGATCACCAATGAATTCGGATGATGAGGAAGTATCATCAAATGAGTATGATGCCCCGATAGCACCTCCATTAGATGAAAACAGCAGCATTCCTGAGGCACCACCACTTGATAGTAGCAGTATCCCTGAAGCACCCCCATTAGATGGTAGCAGTGTCCCTGAAGCTCCCACATTTAATGCGCCATCATCTCCATTTGTTCCTCCTGAAGATGCTGATTACCAACCAAATCCTAGAAGAAAAAATCCTACTTCTAGTTCTCAAGCGGGACCATTAAATGTAATAAAACCTTCAGATTTATTACAAGGTGGTAAATCTCTTAAAAAAGTAGAAAAGGTAGAGAAACAAGTTTCAGAGGGGTTAGGAAAACTGTTGCAAGGTTTTCATGCTAATATACAATCTATTTTAAATCAGGCAGGACCATTAGAAGTAAATCTAGGGGAAGTAGC
>JACDGH010000194.1 GCA_013815395.1 Parachlamydiaceae bacterium | reverse complement strand
AAGTGTAGCTTGAACATATGCCCCAGGGAATAGTTTCAGAGATTTTGCCTTGAATAAATGGGGCAGTTGCTATGCGGATATTGAATCTTAAAACATTCTTTTCAGCTGGGTAAGAAGCCATGGAATAGGCGCGGATAATCTCATCTGGGCCTTTAGGTAAAGTGCTATAATCGATCTCTTTTCCAAACAATTGAAACTTTTCCCAATCGGTAAAATATTCAGGCTGCATGGTTTGCTTCCAGCCTTCCGTATTTGTTGAAAAAGGAGGTACGTGGAATTGCAGGTATCCCCCAGCGCGGTAAGGCACTTCTTCTTCTTTGGGAACTTCTACGATCAATTCTTTGATAAAGGTAGCGACGTTTTCATTGCTAATGACTGTGCCTTCCCATTTTTTAACATCAAGGGAATGAGGATCGATATATAGACATAAGTCGCCTTTGACTTTTGCCTGGCAAGATAAGCGCCACCCTTCCTTTAACTGTTTTTTTGTAAAGCTTGCTTTGTCGATCTCCAGCGGCTCACTAGCTCCTTCGAGGATCTGCACGCGGCATTGCTTGCAAGTGGCTTTTCCACCGCAAGGAGAAGGGATGGGAATGCCTTGGGTAGAAAGAGTGTTTAGTAAAGTGCTGCCGCCAAACACAGTTTTGGCTAAAGAGGGGTCATTATTAATGCTAATTTTGCATTGTTCCTGAGACACGAGTTTGGCTTTAGTAAATAAAATCATAATCGTGAGCCCCACGCCTATAATGACGAAAGCTACAATAGCATAAATGGTCAGAAGAATGTCGATTCCCATAAATTGCCTGATATAAAATTAGGGAGATAAAACATAGATATATCGCTTGTTTTATTTCCTCTTCAACAAAAATAAGGTACATTCGAGCTTATACAAGAAAATAGTACCGAAAATGAAGCTGAAAATGATAGAATGATCGGTATAGTTTGAAAAAATTAATTCAAGACATTGAGGCTTTTTTATGAGTAAACAGACTTTGCAAATTCATAGCGAAAATATTTTACCAATCATTAAGCGCTGGCTTTATTCAGATAAAGACATATTTGCACGCGAGCTTGTTTCCAATGCTTGCGATGCTATTCAAAAAGTGAAAATTTTATGCAATCAAAATGAAATCCCCAAAGCAGATGATTTTAGGATCGATGTGCGCATCAACAAAGCTGAAGGAACTTTAACGTTTGTTGATAATGGGATCGGCATGGATGCTGATGAGGTGCAAAAATACATTGCACAAATTGCATTTTCTGGTGCTGAAGAATTCGTTAATAAATATAAGTCCAGTGAGGAACAAGATCAATTTATCGGACATTTTGGTCTTGGGTTCTATTCAGCTTACATGGTGGCCAAAAAAGTTGAGATCGATACGTTGTCATACAAACCGAATGCTGAACCTGTATTTTGGTCATGTGATGGCTCTTCAGAATATATCATTGAAAAAGGGCAGCGTCAAACCCGCGGCACCGAGATTACTTTGTTTATCGACAAGGACAGTGAAGAATATCTTGAAGAAGCTCGGTTGCGTCATATTCTTAAACATTACTGTTCCTTTTTACCCGTGCCTGTATATCTTGGTGATACATTAATCAATTCCCATTCTCCATTGTGGATAAAAGCTCCTTCAGAATGCACGTCTCAAGATTACCTGGATTTCTATCGTCACCTTTATCCGATGGAAGAAGATCCGTTATTTTGGGTGCATCTCAATGTCGATTATCCCTTTCATCTAAAAGGCATTCTATACTTTCCAAAATTGCGCCGTGATTTTGATACGACTAAAACGAGTGTTCAGTTGTATTGCAATCGCGTCTTCGTATCTGATAATTGCAAAGATGTGATCCCTAATTATCTTATGGTCCTGCGTGGGATAATTGATAGTCCAGATATCCCATTAAATGTTTCTAGAAGTTATCTCCAAATGGATCGCACCGTGAGGCAGCTAGCAAGTCATATTTCCAAAAAGGTTTCCGATAGCTTAGGCACACTTTATCGCAATGAGCGGGACCGCTTCATTGCAAGCTGGGAAGATGCTTCTATGGTGGTTAAGCTAGGTATTTTGGAAGACGATAAATTTTATGAAAAAGTTAAAGATTTTCTAATTTGGAAAAATACCGAAAATGTTTGGAAGACTGTTGAAGAATATCTTGAGGGCAATCAGACCAAGAGTAAAGATAAAATCTTCTACACTCGCGATGAAAACCATGCTTCCCATTTTCTTAATCTTTATCGTCAAAAAGGAATCGAAGTTCTTTGCGCAAGCAATCCGATCGATCCTTATGTGATGCAGCATTTAGAAAAAATGTTGCCATCAATTACTTTTCAACGCATTGATGCTGGAATTGATGAAAATCTTTTAGATAAAGATAGAGAAAAAACTGTTCTGGATGCTTCCGGTAAAACTGAGGCATCTCATTTGGCCGAATTTATTCGAAATAGTTTGGATGATGATAAAATTGCTGTGGAAGCGAAAAGTTTAGCTTCGGATGCTCTCCCAGGTTTTGTAGTGATTGATGAAAAGCAGCGTAGAATGCGCGACTACCTCATGCAGCTGGATCCTAAAGATGCAGCCAGCAAGATGCATGTGATGGGTGGACATACTTTTGTAGTAAACACGAATCATCCTTTGATGGCGGCAGTTCAAAAGCTAAATCGTATCGATCCGGAACTATCTAAAGATCTAGTCAAAGAAACTTACGAATTAGCCCTGCTCTCACAAAGGGAAATGAATCCATCAGCTTTAAATGATTTTGTAGCGCGCAGCAATCGAGTATTGGAAAAATTAGTGACTTTAATTGGTAAAAATATGTGCGACCATGCTTAACCTTTGCTCTATCATTAAATCGTGCAAACAAATTTGGACGATCTGCTTAATGATGGTTTTGTGTCATTTTGCTACGCCCTCAATTTTGTTTAGCACACTTTATGATCCTGTGGCTCTCTATTTAACTTGGCAGCGCAGTCCTGATACCACAATGACGATCCGGTGGATTACCCCACTGGATCGTCAACAAGATACTGTTGAATATAGGGCAGAAGGGAGTCCTCTTTGGATCTCCTGCGAAGGACAGCATGCTGAAATGCCTTGCGATGCCCCTTATTTCATTCATAGCGTTGAATTAACTAATCTCTTGCCGGGAACGAATTATTTTTTTCGCACTGGAGAGGACGCTTTCATCTATAAATTTCAGACCATGCCTTCGGAATTGCTTACTCCTCTCAATTTTGTGGTAGGAGGCGATATGTACCATGACAGCCTGGATGTTTTGCATGAAACAAATTTACAGGCGGCAAAAACCAATCCTTTATTTGCTTTGGTGGGCGGCGATGTGGCTTACGCCGCGGATAAAAAGGTGGGCGTTTTACCCCGCTGGACACATGCCTGGATTGATTTGTTAGTGGGACAAAAACCAGATCGATGGCTGGAATGGCTGATTGCTTGGAAGCAAGATATGGTTACGCCGGATGGAAGATTAATACCAATGTTACCCGTGCTTGGAAATCATGACACAAGTGGACGGTTTGGTCAGACTCCAGCACAAGCCCCTTTTTTTTATGCGCTTTTTGCCACGCCTGGATTACAAGGATACAATGTTATAGATTTTGGCAATTACATGAGCATTGTGCTCTTGGATAGCGGTCACACTCATCCGATCAATGGACAGCAAACAGCATGGCTAGCATCTACGCTTGCGCAGAGGCAAGAAGTGATGCACACCTTTGCAATTTATCATGTACCTGCCTTTCCTTCGGTTCGCAAAAGTAATGATGAGTATTGTAGTCAGGTGCGCAAAAATTGGACGCCTCTTTTTGAGCAATTTCATTTAACAAGTGCTTTTGAAAATCATGATCACTGTTACAAACGAACATTTCCCATTAAAAATGGTCAGATCGACCGCGCGGGCGTGATTTACATTGGTGATGGAGCATGGGGCGTTGAGCATCCTCGTAAACCCCGTAAATTAATCCAAAAGTGGTATTTGGCACATACGGCTTCTGAGCGGCATTTTATAAGCGTCACCTTAAAGGGAGATCGGCGCCATGTAAAAGCGATTAATTCTAAAGGTAAAATTATTGACGAAATCGAATGGTAGGCCTAAGGAGGATACAAAAATAATAAAATAGTTGAATAACTCTATTGCTTTATATCAAAAGAGGCTCTTAACCATATTGAAAAGAGCGGGTCATCAAAAATAACAGTTCCTTTAGCGGTTCCTTTTTCATCTAAAATTCCTTTTACTTTAAGGGCTTTTATTGCTGACGCTAGTGCAGGGGTAGTTGATATTTCGTATTTAGCAAGAAGCTCTTTTGAAAATACCTGTTTTCCTTCAATTGCAGCTAATTTAAGAGCTCTTTGTTGAATTAAAGATAATGAATTTAATAATGTTTGATATGCATATGCATTTTGCGCAACTTCTTATAAAACGGCGCAAGGCATATGAATCAGAACATTTTTTTTAAATTTAAGTTATTTTGTTTAATCTATTTATCAGCATCTTTAAGGAGGCTAATACCGCGGTAGCGGTCAAAAGACGTCAGCCCCGCGTGCAGGCGCTTCCTGCGCCGGAACGTGGGGTCAATGTAACATAAATGCAACAACCGCGGTAGCGGTGTAAGAAAGGGCTACCCGAGCTATCCGAAAACAAATCGTTTGTCATATTCAATGCATTGCACATCTAGAAATTTGAGATATTCTTCCTCAAAAGTCATAGTTTGATGCTGTTTTTCCTGATTCTTAATATAACTTCTAACCGAGTCTACAAAAGAATAATGTAATGAATATGAGGCGAATCCTTCTTGCCACTCAAATTCTTTTAACGAGGGGAAGTTTTTGTGAATCCATATTGTAGAATGAGCTTTAACGTCTCTAAGAAGAGAAGAATATTTATCAAGATTCCTTATATTAATCAAAAGATGCATATGATCCGGCATCCCTCCAATTTCCAATAATGAACCTTTAAAATTTCTGATAATTCCTCCCATATATGGATATAGATTACACTGTATTTCCGAATCGATCCATTTTATACGGTTCTTTGTAGACCATATTAAATGGAAAAATGAGCTTTGTGAGAATGTGTCATTTTTACCTATTTAGTTTATTGACCCCTACCGCGGTAAGGAGTTTGACTCTTTCTTACACCGCTACCGCGGTTGTGACATTTATGTTAAATTGACCCCACGTTCCGGCGCAGGAAGCGCCTACATGCGGGGCTGGAGTCTTTTGACCGCTACCGCGGTATTAACTTCTTTAGAGATGATGATAAACAGATTACACAAAAAAACTTAAATTTCAAAAAAATGTTCTGATTTCATATGTCCTGTCACAAAACATGGCGGGCTTTAGAGAAGACCTTATTAAAATTCTTTTTCCAAAATCCCAATTACTTTCCGTTCCATTTCTTGAGGTG
>JACDGH010000193.1 GCA_013815395.1 Parachlamydiaceae bacterium | reverse complement strand
CATTGGGGTGATAGGGAAGTTGTTTATCATAATGAAAGAGAATCTGCGTACCTTCTTCAAAGGGAATTTCTTGTTTGTTAAGTAGTTTTATGGATTTATTAATACGTATTTTTTCTATTTGAATAGGTACAAGCGCAGGATCAGCATCTTCTGGGGAAATGCCTTCAAGTCCAATCATAAGAGCTAAATCAGTAGCATGCCCCTTACCTGTTAAGGCTAATGAGCCGTAAAGATCGACTTTAATCCCCTGAGTCTTTATTAAAAGTCCTTCACTTTCAAGATGAAGGATAAATTTACGAGCAGCCCTCATGGGTCCAACCGTATGTGAGCTAGAAGGGCCTATGCCAATTGAAAAAAGATGAAATACGCTTATAGCCATTAAAAATACCCCTATACATGACACACTATATATAATATATATTATTTACGTTATTTTGTATAATTATCAAGCAAAAACAGCAAAAACCTATTGATAAATATTACTTTAATAAATAGTAGTGAAAAATGAGTATTAATATGGTCATTATAAAACAGGATAGTTTACGACAACAGTGGACTCAGGGGGTAGGGTTAGTAGGTGGCATGGTATGTGTTATAGGCATAGGGATAGAATATGGTTTAGGAATAGATAGAGGGATATGTGAGCGATTTAACGATGGGAACGATATAACGATAGGAACGATAAAAATGTTCCATTCTATTGCCATTTCAAGAGGTGAATTGGACCCAACAAGGTAGCCAGGGCCTCTCGCCGCGTCTCGCCCTGCTTTCCAAATATATGTGAAAAAACGATATAAACCAAAAAATTACTGTTTAATCTAAATATAAAGAAAGTGAGCGTTTCCTAATTTTTAACTCGTTTGATTTGTGGAGAGCAGGGCGAGAAAGACGCCCTGGTTACCTTGTTGGGTCAAATCTTAACTTCTTGGCTTGGAAAATATAATGGAACATTTTTAGTGCTAATTTTGTTTATCGTTTGATCTTTTATCGTTCCTATCGTTATATCGTTCCTATCATTAAATGCTCTATTACAGTCTTTCGTGTCACTCCACCCCTTCGTTCTTATCAACCCTGTCGTGCTTACCGATTCTATAACGCTTTTGCAGTTGATATTGTCACGGATTGTATTGGATTGTATCATGGGAAGTGACAAGAAATTACTATTATGTTACATGATTAAAATCTTAAATATATACTAGACATACTTCCTAAAGGAGCCATCCATGAAAGCCCCTCCCGCACAATCTCTTAAATTCTCAGAACAGCTGAATAGCTTGGAAGAAAAAGTTCTCAATCTCGAAGCGCAACAATTTCTTGTAAAATTACACCATCAATTTAATAAGCAACGCTTGCTTCTTTTGCAAAAGCGAAAAGAAAGACAAGAACACATCCGAAACGGTCATATACCGGATTTTTTGAAAGAAACAGCCTTTATTCGACATGATCCGCAATGGAAAGTTGCCCCGACTCCAAAAGATCTGGAAATAAGATGGGTGGAGATTACGGGACCAACTGATCGCAAAATGATGATTAATGCCCTGAATTCAGGCGCAGATGTTTTTATGGCGGATTTTGAGGATGCTAACTCCCCTACCTGGAAAAATATGGTAGAAGGACAAGCTAATCTGAAAGAAGCTATAGCTGGTAATCTGTCTTATACTACGCCCGAGGGAAAAGATTACAGATTGAATGAAAAGGTGGCAGTAATTTTAGTCAGACCCCGTGGTTGGCATCTCAATGAAAAACATGTTCTAATTGATGATGAACCTATTTCGGCTTCATTATTTGATTTTGGATTGGCTTTTTTCCATAATGCTAAAGAACTTTTGGAAAAAGGATCAGGTCCTTACTTTTACTTGCCTAAACTGGAGAGCCATCAAGAAGCTAGATTATGGAATGAAGTCTTTAAATTTTCGCAACAAGAACTTGGTCTTCCTCAAGGTACAATCAGAGCGACAGTTTTGTGTGAAACAATATTAGCCGCCTTTGAAATGGAAGAAATTCTTTACGAATTACGCGATCATGCCAGTGGTTTGAATGCTGGAAGATGGGATTATATTTTTAGTATTATCAAAAAATTTCAAGATAGCAATGACTTAATATTTCCGGATAGAGGTCAAATTACAATGACAGCCCCTTTTATGCGGGCATATACCGAACTGCTTGTGAGAACATGCCATAAACGTGGTGCGTATGCTATGGGTGGTATGGCGGCATTTATTCCAAACCGTAAAAATCAATCTGTCACTGAAACCGCTTTGGCTAAAGTCAAAGAAGACAAATTGCGTGAATCTAAAGATGGTTTTGATGGCACCTGGGTTGCGCACCCTGATTTGGTTCCTATAGCTCACGAGATTTTTGAAAAAGCACTTAAAGGTAAATCACATCAGAAAGATAATATGCGCACGGAAGTTGATGTACAAGCCTACGATTTAATGAATTTTGAGATTCCTGGAGGCGAATTAACAGAAAGTGGCTTGCGTCAAAATGTGAGTGTCGCCTTGCAATATCTTAACGCATGGCTTAGGGGTATTGGGGCGGTAGCAATCAATAATTTAATGGAAGATGTCGCTACAGCCGAAATTTCCCGCGCTCAATTGTGGCAGTGGTTGCATCATGGAGCTAGACTTGAAGATGGGGAAAGCATCACCAAAGAATTGTATCAAAAGATTGTAACCGAAGAATGTGAGCACTTAAAAACCTTATATCAGGGTCATTCTGAGGCATTAGATAAAATTAAAGAAGCGCAAGATCTGTTAAATCAACTTGTATTGCATAAGGAATTCCCCGAATTCCTAACATTAATAGCTTATAAGAATCTCGACTAATAAAGGAATTTTTTATGTATACAAAAGATGAAGTTTTGCTACTGAATCGTGAATGGAAAACAGCCAATCGCTGGAAAGGCATCATACGCCCCTATTCGGCCGAATCAGTAGTCAAATTACGAGGATCGCTGAGAATCGACTACACTTTAGCAAAAATGGGTGCAGAAAAATTTATTTCTCTACTAAGCTCGAACAAATACATTCGGGCTATGGGTGCTTTAACAGGTAATCAAGCTGTCCAACAGGTGCAAGCTGGACTTAAAGCAATTTATGTGAGTGGTTGGCAAGTTGCCGCCGATGCTAATGACGCCTGTCAGACTTATCCCGACCAGAGTTTGTACCCTGTCCTAAGTGTACCCTCTTTGATCCATCGCATTAATAATGCCTTAATCCGAGCAGATCAGATAGAACATTTGGCAAATCATAATGGCTTAGATTGGTTTGCTCCCATTATAGCGGATGCTGAAGCGGGGTTTGGTGGACCTCTAAATGCCTTTGAACTAGTCAAAGCAATGATTGTGGCAGGCGCTGCTGCCATTCACCTCGAAGATCAACTTTCTTCTTTGAAAAAGTGTGGGCATATGGGCGGTAAGGTGTTAGTGCCTGCTTCAGATTTTATTGAAAAGCTTATTACGGCGCGTCTTTCTGCAGATGTTTTGGGGGTTCCTACAGTTCTTATCGGACGAACCGATGCTGAATCGGCCTCATTTATACGCTCCGATGCCGATCCTGTCGATATCCCATTTCTAAATGGCAATCGTTCCCATGAAGGCTTTTATGGTTTAAATGGAGGTGTAGAATATGCTGTAGCCCGTGCTTTAGCATTTGCTCCTTATTGTGATGTTCTTTGGTGCGAGACATCGAAGCCGGATTTAGGAGAAGCTAGAGCTTTTGCTCAAGGAGTGCATGAAAGATTTCCCAATAAGTGGTTAGCTTATAATTGTTCTCCTTCATTCAATTGGAAACGAAACTTGGATGGAGCAGCCCTTGTGAAATTTCAAGATGAGCTAGGTGATCTAGGATATAAATTTCAGTTTATCACACTTGCTGGCTTTCACACATTAAATGCTAGCATGTTTGAATTAGCGCACGGGTATGCATCTGAAGGTATGGCTGCTTATGCCAACTTTCAAGAACATGAGTTTAAGTTGGAGAGAGAAAAAGGCTATAAAGCGATTAAGCATCAAAGTTTTGTAGGTGCGGGATACTTTGATGAAGTGCAAATAGCTATTTCAGGAGAAAACATTTCAACTCATGCACTAAAAGGATCAACTGAAGAGCACCAATTCACAAAATCTTTATAAGCTGAAATTTAGAATAAAAAGACGTTAGGGATCGAGATGGCTAAGTACTTCTATCGATGACTAGCAATTTTCAGATAGTCAAGACCGGAATCTATTAACTCATCAATGGTTTTGCTTATAGATTTGTGCATTGTATTGGCGAGTTTTGCTACATGGTAATGCCGTTTACCTGAAGTCCTATAGGAAATATTTCCCTTATAGTCTTCTTTTTTGATCGGCTCAGGTACTTGTTCGCCGTTCTTTAAGTACAATACTACAGCGCCTTCAATGCATTCTTTAATAAGATCCATCCCCTCCACAACAGTTTCTGCATCCGTACAAATGCCTGGAAGTTCATTAACTCGAATAATAAAGTAGCGCTTTCCCTCATGAATTTCTTGTTCTATTGTATAAGACCAAGGAAGGTTTAAATAATAATATAATTGTTTTTTGCTAACCGTTTTCATTTAATATCTCCTTTAACATTTCAATCTGATAAGGTAAAAGCTAAGAACGCCTTTTTAGTGAAATATTTTTAAAATAACCATTTTTTCTGAAAATGTGATGCGAACCTCTGATCTCTAAACCAAATCCGAGATTAATAAGAATTTTTTCAGCATCTTCATAAGAGGCGTTCTTGCCAGCTAAAAATTTGTCGATTATTTTTTGTCTCTTCGTCATATCTTTATGATATCAAATTTGATATCCAAATATAAGGAGAAAAAATTGGAGAAAAATATCTTGACCCTGTTTTGTTAAGCTAGTTATAGGTCTAGCGCACCGATGCTTGTCCCCTTTTTTACATTTGAGATGGCAGCATTGCCTCTATCATTTAAAACATGCCTGATTCCACTTTCCGAGCCATTTTTATTTCCGTTTAACCATACTGAAATCATATGGCGTAGTTTAATCCCTTGCCCAACAGGAGCTTCTATGGCGCTTTCTAAAAAGATGTCGTTAGCATCACGGAAATAAGAATAGACTCCGAGTCCCCAGGCTTCATGGTTTTGCACGTTATTGGCGATTTTATATCCTGGATAACCATCGACTGTACCATTTTTCCAACTTTCTTGTGTTGGTGGATCGTATGGCAATTCGCATTGATAAAAATATACACGGCCATTTTCACCATTCCAAAGGGTTTGGGTCTTTTGAAAATGTTCCACAGCAAGTCCATAGATGGTGACATTATTTCCGTTTACAATTAAACCATGGTCCGCAGTATTCAAAGACCAGCCTACTGCATCTGGACTTACCCCGTGGTCCGCGCGCCACAGCCAGAAATTATCGCCGACCACATCATTGCTATTAA
>JACDGH010000192.1 GCA_013815395.1 Parachlamydiaceae bacterium | reverse complement strand
TTGTCGCTCCTTCTTTAAACTATACTTTATTATATTTACTAATTTAGTTCTCAGCGTCTCTGCGTTTCTCCCCGTCTCTGCGTTCCCCATTAGCCTCTAAAACGTATAGAAGCGGGACGAATTGGCCAGGCCGTATAGAGTCATTACGAAATGTTCATCGTCTTATCCAATCTGTTAATACCACCCATCAAGTCCATTTTCTGTGTAAACCTTTTAATTTCACCTCCGCCCCCAATTCTTCCCAAGAACCTCATTTCTTACCTATCAATTGTTTACGACGATAGATAAGTTTTATTATTGTGATTGAAATCACTTATACAAAAAAATGGACCGTCTTTAGGAACGATATAAAAAATAATATTTAAAGTGTGAAGGAGAGGCCCAGTCTCTTCAAAATTCCGTGGTTATATTTTTAAAACGTTTTATCGTTATTATAGTTATTATCGTTATCGTTGTAATCAATTATTGTTTATTGTTTTATTAGTTCACTCATCGCTTTTTTTGGAACTGCACGCATTTTTTCCTTTGCCACATGGACAACATCCACCCCCTGAGCTAGTTTCAGAACTTTTAACATTACTTTCTGAGCCTGAACTTGGACCATACATCGTCTTATAAAATCCATCGCCGATTAGGGCAATCCCAATACCGCCACCAGGACCGCGCATAAGAGATTCTTTATGACACAAAGGGCATTCCCTTAAGGGAGCTTCTGTAATTTTCTGCAAAACTTCCAACTTGTGGCCGCAGTCCTTGCAAGTGTAATCATACGTGGGCATACTATTATCCTCATTGAAAGTAAAAAAAAAGGGAACGTATTCACGTTCCCTTATCATATAGACCACACAAAGAACAGGTGACTACATCATGCCCATTCCACCCATACCACCCATACCACCCATTCCACCCATTCCGCCCATACCACCCATGCCGCCCATGCCTTCCATTGCTGGTTGCGCAGATTTAGGTTGAGGTTTATCGGTAATCATGGCCGCAGTAGTCAGAAGCAAACTAGCAATCGAAGCTGCATTTGTCAAAGCACTTATAGTAACCATTACAGGATCGATGACACCCGCTTTAACAAGATCTGTGAACTCATCTGTAAGACCATTATAACCAAAGTTCCCTTTGCCTTCAAAAATCTTTTCAGCAATTAGGTTCCCTTGCTTGCCACAGTTAGTTGCAATAGCAATTGCCGGTGCATAGACAGCTTGCTGGATCAGCAATACGCCAATAGCTTCATCCCCAGTCAACTTAAGAGCATCCAAGCTCTTTACAGCACGCAACAAAGCCACACCGCCGCCAGGCACAATACCTTCGACTACAGCTGCACGCGTCGCGTGTAAAGCATCTTCAATACGTGCTTTTTTCTCTTTCATCTCGGTTTCTGTAGCGGCACCGATGTTAATGATCGCCACTCCGCCAACTAATTTAGCCAAGCGCTCTTCCAGCTTTTCTTTGTCGTAGTTAGATACAGAAGGGTTTGACAATTCTGCTTTAATTTGTCCCACGCGCTCTTTGACTGTTGCAGGAGAGCCTGCGCCATCCACAATAGTCGTCGAATCTTTAGTCACTTTAATCGTCTTAGCTCTACCGAGTACACTAACGTCTACATCTTCAAGACGTAAACCCACTTCTTCAGTAACCACAGTGGCACCTGTCAAAATAGCAATATCTTGTAGCATGGCTTTACGACGATCGCCAAAACCTGGAGATTTTACAGCACAAAGCACTAGACCAGCTTTGAGCTTATTGACAACTAAAGTTGCTAAAGCTTCTCCGTCAACTTCATCAGCGATGATCAGCAATGGACGGGGGCCTTTTTCCATAACTTTTTCCAAGAAGGGTACAATGTCTTTCACTGAAGACAATTTCTTGTCGGCAATTAAAATCGCTGCGTTGCTTAGCTCAACACTCATATTTTCTGGATTTGTGATGAAATAAGGTGATAAATATCCCTTTTCAAATTGCATCCCTTCGACCACATCTAACGTAGTATCAATTCCCTTGGCTTCAGTCACAGTAATGATACCGTCTTTGCCCACTTTTTCCATAGCTTCAGCAATGATCGTGCCAATTTCAGCATCGTTATTAGCGGAAATTGTAGCAATTTGCTTGATCTCATTCGAAGTGCTGACTGGCATAGCCATCGCAGAAAGGGCTTTAGTAATCGCTTCTACAGCCTTATCGATACCGCGCTTTAAAGCCATTGGATTAGCTCCAGCGGCCACATTCTTCACTCCACCACTAAAAATTGCTTCAGCTAACACAATCGCGGTAGTCGTTCCGTCTCCAGCCATATCAGAAGTTTTTGAAGCAACCTCCTTAACTAGCTGAGCACCCATATTTTCAAATTTATCTTTTAATGTAACTTCTTTTGCAACGGTTACGCCGTCTTTTGTGGATAGCGGTGAGCCAAATCCTTTATTGATGACGACATTGCGTCCTTTAGGTCCTAAAGTAATTTTAACAACTTTTGCTAAGGTGCGCACACCTTTCAGTAGCGACTTAAGCGCTTCTTCATTGAATTGTAATATTTTTGACATATTCTGACCTTATGCATAGATGATAGAATGCTAGTGGTGTCATCACCACTTTGATACTGCTTCGATTATTAAGCCATTACACCGAGGATTTCTTCTTCAGAAATGATCAATAGCTCTTCGTCATCCCCTATAACTTCAGTGCCGCTGTAAGCGCTAAATAAAACAACGTCGCCTTCTTTTACTTGCATGCTGTCTCTTTTGCCATGTTCGTCGATTTTACCAGGACCTACTGCGATGACGACGCCTTCTTGTGGTTTTTTTTGAGCAGAATCAGGAAGCAGGATTCCACCTTTGGTTGTAGGCGCCTTTGAACGTTTAAGCAAAACGCGATTTCCGAGTGGTTTAATTTTTGTCATATGCATCTCTCCTATGTTAATTCAGTACCATTTTAAATCTGAAATTGTATGAGGGATCTCTATTTCTGTCAAGTGATTGCATCAGTTTTTTTAGCAGAGATATTCAAAGAGTGCTAAATTCACGGTTTGGAATTGTCACTATATTCAGAAATCAAATATTTTTTTCGTAAAACTAAAAATGCTCCTCTTTCCTGTAAGTGCACATCGTGCAATTTCCATACGATATTCTTCTCTTCGGTGATCAAGCGATAAACTTCTTCTGTCCCATTCACCTTGCAAATTGTTTCTTTATTCGCTTTAGCGGCAGCAATGGCATCCTGGAATTGTTTGGGATAGAGGCTTTTTAATATACCTATAATCAAATATTGGGTGGTGACTGGGCGAAACTTAACCTGCTCAGTGATCACAATCAATACTCCTTGGCAATCCTGCTTTGCAAAACGTCCATAAAAGGGTCGATAATAAAAGGGTTCGAAATGGACACCAGGGAATTTCTGAGCGTTCAAGCTTTTCGCAAATAATTTAGCGTTAATCCATGGAGCACCTACAACTTTAAAGGGCAATGTATATCCAATACCGATATTAACCAGCTGTAATGTCCCCAAGATCCCCGTGGTGGGATAAAAAAAGGGTGTATTAGATTCTGGAATATAAGGACTTGTGGGAATCCACGGCAAGGCCGTATCTTGAAAGCTCATCCAGCGCCTCCAGCCTTGCATGGGAACGACTTCAAGCTCGCAGCCAATTTTATATTCACTATTAAAGTAACGCGCCAGCTCCCCAACGGTCATACCATGACAATAAGGTACGTTAATATAACCTATAAAAGAGCGCCATTTTTCTTCGAGGAGTGGTCCATCAACAACTAAACCGGTAATTGGATTGGGACGATCTAATACAACGATAGGGATCTTTCGTTTTGAGGCCTCTTCCATGACATAAAATAAAGTACTAATGTAAGTGTATGAGCGGGATCCAATATCCTGAATATCAAATACTAGCAGGTTGATTTCCTTAAGCATCACATCCGTAGGGCGTCTAGTCTTGCCATGCAAGCTATAGATGGGGATACCATCGACATCTTTGCTTTCTTCAACCATTTCCTCAGCATATGATGTGCCATTCATTCCATGTTCTGGCGCAAATAAAGCAACGAGTTTATATCCTTTGCCATCAGCATGCTTTTTGAAAACGTCTGCAGTGGACATCATCTTTCCATTCACAGCAGTGTGATTTGTGATTAAGCCAATGCGTTTACCTTTCAATTTTTCGGCATACTCCTGTTCCATGAATACATCGATCCCCACTTTGATTTTAGCTTTGAGGGCTGCTACCGTTATCGGTGTTGGTGATGCAGCAGCAGCAACTTTCAATGGAGCATAAACAAAGAAGAGTGTGATTATTGAAAGAAAGATAAAAAATTGAAAAAAAGAAACGGATTTATTCACTTTATCCTTTGATTAATTGTTCATCATTCTAGCAGTTCTATTCTCATTTTCGATACTTTTTTCTTGGTTCAAATCGTAGTAAGCCGTGCAAAAGAAAAAAAGAGAGTAAAATGAGTAAAAACGAGGAACGAGTGCACTGGCTAGAATATTTTGCTTAATAAAACCCACACTGTAGTTGCAGCGAGCTCTAGCGAACGGAACCGTAGATGTGGGTTTTATCAATTTAAAGTAATTAAATAATAAAATAATATGTAGAATATGTTTCATAGCTAAATTTTAAACTTCTTGCCATCCCTACTAGAGATCAAGGATAAAAACATGAAAAATTCTCAAGTCATCGCGAAAGCTAAACATATTCTAAATAACACCAAAGGTAAGACGTTGACCGTCGCACAGCGTAAAGATACAGCAATTGAGCTTGCTGCTCTTTTGTTGACCGAGGCGCGTAACATCCAGACGCATGGGGAAAAAGAAGTGCAAACTCAACTTGCCAATATGATGAACGATTCCAATGGCAAGGCCTTTACAATGAGCATGACAGATCAATGTTTTCGCAGTCAGAATCCTTATCGCGTAGCCGACCAACTTACTTATCTCTTGAAGCAATTTGGCATTCCAGCTTTTTTAAATTACTTAAAAAAAGTTCAACTTAAAATCTTTTGCTTTTTAGGGAAACCTTTCGCCAAAACCATTGTGCCTTTGACAAAATCGATGCTGCGACGAGAAACGCGTTTATTGATCTTACCTGGTGAGCCAGATAACCTGCTTAAGCATATGCGCCAACGACGAAAAGAAGGAGTGCGCATTAATCTCAACCATTTAGGTGAAGCTATTTTAGGAGAGGCAGAAGCAGATCACCGTTTATCCACCTATTTATCAGATTTAGCTAATCCTGAAGTGGAATATATCTCTATTAAGATATCGACAATTTATAGTCAGCTCAATCTTTTGGGATGGGAAAACACATTAAACGTGCTAAGTTCACGCCTTTCAAAACTTTACGCTTCTGCTAAAATCCATCTTTATACCCTTCCAAATGGGGAAAAAGTCCCTAAATTTATTAATCTGGATATGGAAGAGTAT
>JACDGH010000191.1 GCA_013815395.1 Parachlamydiaceae bacterium | reverse complement strand
GGCAATCTGTGTGCCTGCTTTTTGAAACCTTCCTTCCGGCACCATGAGCGTGACTTCAGATTGTGGGTTAAGCTTGCAGAATAATAGTGCTAAAAGAGGAAGCCCTGCCACAATGCCAGATTGCTTCAGGAACATCATCCCTGTAGTATAACGGCAGTCAGATAAGCAAGCTAAGGAAGTGATATCGCCTGAGCGTATATCCTCGGCGAGTGATCTATCGATAAGTTGTTCAATTTCTTTTTCTAAGTCCATAGTATTATCCCCTTAGATGCAACATTCTAATTCAAGAGGAAGAAAGAGGCAAGGTTTTCATTCATTAGCTATTTTTAGTGTGTTCATTTCCATTGTAGGAAGAATTTTAGAAGTTTTTCTGATTTTAATGGAAGGCGACTTAATAGTTTCCGAAGAGTTGACAAGAAGCATTAAAAGGGAATAATCGAGCAGGTCGTTTTTTATTTTTTTTCCTTCTTTCAAAACAAAAAGATAGGGATGTAAGATAGTTTTTAAAGTTTGTTTAGATTCAAATGACATATCTAATTCCCTAAATAAATTTATTAATCCTGGTGTTTGCAGGAAGGCAGAATTGCTGCCTTCCTGTAAATATAAGCTTTAGATTTAGAATTTAAATCCGTAAGCCAAGCCTAGAGCATATTTTTGTTCTTTTAAATCCGCATTTCCACCACCAAACGGTGCAGGAATGGAATTATGGCCTCTGATTTTCTTTTCAAAACCATAAGCGAACAACGCAGAAAATTCATGACGGCAGTTGAGGCAATAGGTGCCTCCTACAGTAAAGAAATTTTCTACAGTATCTAAAGTCAATAGATTAACAGCTGTTTGCTTTCTTTTTATAGGCGTATTTGCATGACGGAACCCAATACGAGCTGAAATGCATTCATTAACTTGCCAGTCAGCACCAACGCGATAGTACAATTGATTGCGGAAGCCAAAGCCTGGGCCATGTTTAGATCCGAGGGGCTTGACCAGTCCGTCATGTAAGAGGTTGTTATGCAATGCACGAATTTTGTTCCACTGGATGTGTTCGACATCGAATGCTACCACCACACAAGGCATTACGCGATAAGAAATGCCTGCGCCAATTTTTCTAGGAATGTTTAATCTGCCATGATTGGCTAAAAATCCCTTATATTTATTTAGACGGCTCATGGATGTTTCAGGTTGATAAGTTACACCAACGAATAAGCCATTATAAACTTCACCGCGATAACCTAAAGTTACACCCCATCCTGTGGCATAGTTGTAGCCACGATTAGTGACATGGCCAGGAGATCTGGAGCCTTGTGGTAATGGAATAGGTAATTCAGAATGATCAAAGTTTTCGATGCCATTAACTTTAATGCGTTCTACTTGGTAATTGACCGATATGCCAAAAGAATGTCTTTCAAGGAATTTGACTGCGAAACAAGGAGAAACTGTTTCGTTGAGGTATTCCAATCCAAGATTTGAAGTGCCTAACAAAATAAAAGGTTTTGTATAAGTCGTTTTTTGGAAATTTCGGTTATAAACCACTAGGCCAGCTGAATACTCCCAGCCGCAACGATTAAAAACTTTGTTAAAGCCAAAACCGACAGGATATGCGTCTTTAGTGCGCATTCCATTGTAGGAGCCATTAACAAGGGCTGCAAAAGGACTATGGTTGCCATGAATATGAGCACGTCCTGTATCACGAACCCAAGCAGCCTCTACGTCAAAACGGTCACCGACATCAATCATGCCTGCAGGGTTATAGGCGCCAACAAGGCTATCTAAAGGGTAAGAAATACAGGTTGCTGCCATGCCGGTAGACTTAATGCTGGCAAAAACAGCTTCTGCTGGAGACGATTGCAAGCAAAGAGCAGCAGTGGTTCCTACGCAGGCTAGAAGGTTTAAAATACGTAGCTTCATTAAGTGGACTCCTTTTTTTTGTTAATGAGAAAATGTAACAATTACACGATGTCCGTGTGCAATATATTTTCATTTTGAGATAGAAATTTGTAAAAACCTGACCTTTTTTTATCAATCAATCAACAGAGATAATCAAAAATCAGGAATTTTGTAAACACAAAAGTGAGGTGTAAGGGGGCAAATCTGGGAATTAAAAGTGAAGGTTGATAGAGGATAAAAGAAAGACTATAGTGTGGATATTCTCCCTTCATGCTTTACTTGAACCTACACCCCAAACCCAGCTCTAATCATTATTGCGCCTTTAAAAAAAGCCATAGGTTAGGATTTGTATTCAGGTGAAATACTTCTGTGAACGGAATTGTAAATGTCGCGCTTGCTGGATCCTCGAATTTTAGCGACTGTTTGAATGGCTTCCTGTTTTGTTAAGCCGTAAGTGGTCTGCACGATTTCCACATGCTGTAAAGGAGTTAAATCTTCCCAATCTCCCATCGGTTCCTTTTTCTCACCGGAAATCAGTAAGACAATCTCGCCTTTTAATATTGAGCTTTTCCAATGTTGCAGCAAAGTCATCGCAACGCCCCTTTGTATCTCTTCGAATTTTTTTGTGAGTTCGCGGGCTACAGCTAAGGGTCTATCAGGTGCGATCTCATTCAAGATTTCAAGGACGTCCAATAGGCGATTAGGGGATTCGTAGCAGACAGTGGTGCCAGAATAGGCTAAAATTTCATATAAGGAGCGCTTTAGTTCTCCTTGCTTTTTGGGAAGAAATCCCCAAAATTGAAAACGATCAGTTTCTAAGCCGGAACAGCATAATGCGGCAATGGCCGCGCAGGCCCCAGGGATAGCTACAACTTTAATATTTTGAGAGATGCAAGCGGCAATCAGTTGGGCGCCAGGATCAGATATCCCTGGGGTTCCGGCATCAGAAATCAGGGCCACATTTTTGCCATCAATTAAATCATTAATTGTTTCATCTTGCCGAGCGCTTTCATTGAATTTATGATAGCTTTTTAGAGGTTTGTGGATGGCGTAGTGTTGGAGTAATGTTAGACTATGGCGCGTGTCTTCGCATAAAATATAATCGCATGACTTCAACGTCTCAATTGCTCGAAACGTGATGTCGGATAAATTGCCAATAGGAGTAGCTACAATGAAAAGCATAATATTGCTATTAGGGAAAAAGGAAAGGTGGCACCCAGATTCGAACTGGGGATGGAAGCTTTGCAGGCTTCTGCCTTACCACTTGGCCATGCCACCGTTGTATTGAAAGGTTAACTTATAGCGCGAATTGAATTAAACGGTCAAGCATTTTTTATTTTTTTTCAAATAGGTAATGGTTTTAGGTTCATGATACTGCTTGAAAGCTGTAACCATAAACGCCAGTCATTTCGCAAGCTTTTCTTAAGTTGTTTGATTTCTTGATTTAATACTTTTAAGATGTCCCTTGAGCGTTTTTCTTTTTTTGTAAGCAAGTACTGTTCTTTTAGAGCATTAAATTGCGCGATTTTGGAGACAATCCGTTCAGATATCTCTTGGATGACTATTTCTAATTCTTCTTTTTTCACATAACAAACTTGTTTGATCTGGTCGAGAAGGAGATTTTTGTGTTCAATCACCATTCGTTTTTCTATAGTAGCAGGGTCCATGCGTTTTAAATTATGGGCTAAGCCAAGTTTGTTCAGTGTCCATATGAGCCATTTGGTTGGGTCAAAATGAAACCAGCGTATCCCATTGCGGTAATCGTTTGCAAAAGTGTGGTGATAATTGTGATACCCTTCGCCAAAAGTCAGCATGGATAGGAAATAATTATCAACAGCGGAAAGTTCCTGAGAAAAAGGTTTATCTCCCCAAGTGTGGGCAAGTGAATTAATAAACCAGGTAAAATGATGTAGTAAAAACATGCGAAGTCCTAATACTAGCACAAGAGAGCCTAGATAGTCATTAAAAAGCCAGCCGAAGAAAAGGACCACTAGGGCATTCGAGAGAACCATCGTCGCTTTGTAATAGCGGTGTTGGAACATAACAAGCTTGTTTTTCAACAAATCAGAAACTGTTCTATTTTCAATTTCGCGGGGTTTTTGAATTATCCACAAGCAATGAGCATACCAAAAACCTTTTTGAATTGAATAAGGGTCTTCATCAGTGTCAACATGGGCATGATGGATTCGGTGGTCATAAGACCATCTAAGAGCACTGCCTTGGGTGGCCATTGAGCCAAAAAACAGCAATACTGCTTCAACGGCCGAGCCTGTGCGATAGCTTCGATGGGAATAATAGCGGTGATAGCCGGCAGTGATGCTTAATCCAGTTAGATACAACAATATCAAAGAAGTCACAAACATGCATAATTGCGGCGTATTAAAGTATAAATAAACAGGTAGGGTTGCTAAAAAGAGTGCTTGGTAAGTAACCAAAAAAATGACCGGACCCCAATTGATTTTTTTATTATTTTCCATTGATTATAACTACCTGTTAAGGATTATTGTGTATTAAAAAATCAACAATACTATATTTGGAATTAATAAGCAATCTTTGATTTTTGCGCAAAGATCGAAAAAAAGTATCGGAAATGGAACCGAAAATGGTAGTATGACGCTTTAACTCGAAAGGCGCTAGATGAAACCTTCTTCGCTACTTCAAATAGCTCATTATATGCAGATCGCATGCAAGAATCTGCCATGTACAATTTCCGGCGTTTCGGTGGATAGCCGCCTGTCAACAAACGGCGATCTTTTTTTTGCCTTACCGGGGGCAATGGTTGATGGTCATAGTTTTCTTGCGGACGTCGCTACCAAAGGTGCTGTGGCTGCTGTGGTAAAATGTGATTATGCTGGGCCAAATTATGGGATGGAATTACTTCATAGTGAGGATGTTTTAGCTTCTTTGCAGCTTTTGGCCCATAACTTTGTCAAGCAAAGTCGTGCTATAACAGTTGCTGTCACTGGCTCTGTAGGTAAAACGACTACAAAAGATTTTATCACTACATTGCTTAAGTCTAAATATAAGGTATCTTCTTCTCCAGGCAATAGTAATTCGCAAGTAGGATTGCCATTAGCAATCCTTAACCATTCTACTTTGGAAGAAGATTTTCTTGTGTTAGAGATGGGAATGACGCATCCAGGTCAAATTGCAAAACTCGTGCAAATTGCCCCTCCTTCATTAGCTGTCATCACCTCAATTGCCTTAGTGCATGCCGGCAATTTCGATTCGATTGAAGAGATAGCTAGAGCAAAGGCTGAATTATTTTCCCATCCAGATACTAAGCTTGGGATATATCCGAAAGAATATAATTTCGGTGAAGTGCTATCAAAAACCGGATCAAGTCGCAAACTTGCCTTTTCAACTAAACTGTCGACAGCCGATTATTTCCTGGACACTCTTAAAGATAATTTGACATTATTTACGCATGGGGAATCGTTGTCTCAATTTCCGCTTTCAAATCTGCCAGGTGAACATAATCACCACAACTTCTTAGCGGCAGCTGTGGCAGCCCGCAATTTGGGAATGAGTTGGGAAGAAATTCGCTTGGCCCAAATG
>JACDGH010000190.1:2085-5447 GCA_013815395.1 Parachlamydiaceae bacterium | reverse complement strand
GATAGTAATATCCATAAGATTAAATCAGGCGAAAAAGGGGAATGGAATGGATCAAAATGATGTCAGTGATTTAAGTCACTTTAAACCAGATCCTAATATTAAGATCAATCAAGCAGATCAGATCAAAAATCAACCCGAGCAGATCAATGCACAATTGGCTTATTCCACTTCCTCGATTCAGAAAAGCAGTGCTGAATCAATCGTATTAACTTTTGCCGCTGGACTTCCAATCCTGCAGCCCCCGCCAAAAACGCAAGTTAAAAACATTTATGAAGCTGCTCAAAGTGTAGGTGGCACGGCACAAGTGGGTGCGGCGCCTATTCCAATGGAAGGAATGACATCTACCCCAATTCGCCCAGAAGCTTCTACTGCAACGAGCAGTCCAAATAAATCTGCTTTGGATTTAAATGAGGTGATAGATTTTGTTAAGAAGCTGCTTGCCCTGTTAACGAGCGATACTGAACAAGTGGGCGGCGATAGATCGGCCTATGATCAGTCATTGCGACTAATGTTAAGCGCTATGGCCTTGGAAATACTTTATCTGGCTGTTTTTGGGGGGATGACTGGCGAGGAATTTAAGAGTCTATTTACTGGAAAGGTCGCTTTACCGGCAAATATCAAATCCTTAGCCGATCAGCTAATCTCAATTATAAAATCAAGCCTGCCTACTGATGCAAAATCTAGCAGTGAAGCGATGGCAAAACTGGTAGAGTCCATCGATACCCATCGTTCTGTATCCGCTCTGATTAAAAGCGCTCATTTTTTATCTGAAGTGCTCGTTCAGAGTGAGTTTGAGAAGCCTAAAGACTCTTCTAATGGAGTAGAAGATTTTATGCAAAGTTTGGATCAAGTGGAGCAAACAAAAAAGACAATTATCTCTTCCATTTGGGGAAATTATAGTAAAAATCTTTCCGAATTCTCGGAACGGATGCAGGGTAGTGATATCCAGACATGGATAAAAGAGGTTATCGAAAACGGCACTGAATCACCTACAGAATATTATGCTTTTATCCTAGCGCAGTCGTCGATGCAAAATATAGATGGTAAGAATGCTTTAATCGAGAGATTCTCCCAGGCTTTCAATCAATGGATCATAGAGCCCAATAAACAAGTTCATCTCAGTGGCAAGGTCACTGATATAGATTACCCAAGCTCGTCTTTTATTGCCGGTTGTATGGTGTGTGGCGTAGATATTGTTCGAGATGCAATAAAAAATACGAGCAATGTTTTTCAACATCAATTGCGGGACAATCCCATTGCAGATGTTTTATTTGCCGCGGCTCCCAGTATGATGTTATCCCCAGACTATCAATCGGCGGCTGCCTTAATTGTAGCATTATTGAACAACGGAGCGGTTTACAAAGCCACCGAAGATGCCCTTAAAAAGGGTAAGGAAGAAGGCAGCCCTCCGCGCGATCTTGACTTTGCTATCAAGTATGCACGGCAAATCATTGCAATTGTCACGCATAAAGGCGCATCAAATTCAGAACATAAAGAAATTCAAGAGCGCGATCGATTAGTGCGTCTCATGTTAACCGTAATGGCTTTAAATATGCTCTATCGTTCGGCCTATGGGGGAATGACGGGTGAGGAATTTGGTGCTATTCTAAAAGGGGAAACTAATGATATTCATGAGAGGATCAAATCTCTTATTGAGCAATTGTCATTCTTAATAAAAGCTAATCTTCCAGCGGCTGAAAAAGTGCGTGAGGAGACAGTTTTGAAGCTGATGGATTATGTCGACAGTAAAGATTCGATTGATTCGATGCTGCAATCGACGCGCATATTAGCAACTTTATTATCGACAAAAGATGTAGATCAGAGACGTTGGGAAGTTCAAAGTAGTTAATTTTTTTATTAAAATGGCGTTCGCAATTCATGTTAGATTCTCCTGTTATTACCAATTTTGTCACAGCTCCTACTAAATTTATTTCGCCACAAACGCTTTTTATGGATTGGATTGTTGCCGCGCACGTGCAGGCAGAAAGCATTCAAAGAGGCAAATGGAGCGTGGATGAACAAGAAGCTTTTAAAGCTGAAATTCATCAACGGCTTTGGCATGTGGGCTGCAAACCTGACACCATTGCAGAGCGCGGCCATACGATCTCAGACTTTTTGCATTGTAACTGGGGTGATATGGAAGTTTATCGCTTATGTGATTCTTCACAGGGTATTGCTATGCAATCGAGGCAAAGTGTGCATCAGGAAATTGTTGATGCCTTCATAGAGTCTTTATATCGCGATGAAACAAATTCCCCTAAAGACATGATCCATGTAAGTTGTACAGGATATGCATCTCCAAGTGGAGCGCAGAAAATGATCTCTCAAAAGGGGTGGGAAGGAGAATCAACGGTCACACATGTTTATCACATGGGGTGCTACGGTGCTTTACCTGCTATTCGTATAGGTAATGCTTTTACAAATGGACCTTTAAGCCGCACTGATATTGTGCATACTGAACTGTGTAGCTTGCATATGAACCCTCTCAATCATATGGCCAGTCAACTTGTTTCCCAAAGTTTATTCGCCGACGGCTGCATTAAATATTCCATCGTTGCGGAGTCGCAATTAGGTTCATATGGGAGCGCCTTTAAAATTATTGGGCAACATGAACATATCATTCCGGAGTCTTCTAAATATATGCAATGGGTGATGGGGGATGCTGGGTTCCACTTTGTGCTGGCTAAAGAAATTCCTGTGCTTATCTCCCGATTTTTAAACGAATATTTGAGCATATTATGTCGAAAATCTGGTATAAATAATGTCGATGAATTAATCAAGCATGCCATCTTTGCTGTCCATCCAGGCGGACCAAAAATCCTTGATTATGTGCAAAAGGCCTTTGCACTAGAGAACCATCAGCTCAAAGCAAGCAGACAGGTTTTAAAACAGCATGGTAATATGTCTTCAGCAACCCTTCCACATATTTGGCAGATGATTTTGAACGACAAACATATAGAAAATGGCACTAAAATTCTAAGCATGGCCTTTGGTCCCGGATTGACTATAGCTGGTGCTTTACTGGAAAAAATAGGGTAGAAAAATTATGTGGATATTGGCTTTAATTCCGTTTTTATTACAAGCTGTAGCTATTGGCGTTGATGAAATCTACTTTCATTGGAAAAGAGGTTTACCGCTATGGGAGCGCCTTGGCCATCCTTTAGATACTTTGAGCCTTTTGGTTTGCATCTTAATGACCATCTTTACGCCATTCACAGTGCAAGCTTTTTGGATCTATTGTGCTCTTGCCGTGGTTTCTTGCATCATGGTCACTAAAGATGAATTTGTACATAAACACCACTGCTGTGGGGCAGAAAATTGGTTGCATGCAGTTCTTTTTATTTTGCATCCGATCACTTTAA
>JACDGH010000190.1:0-2075 GCA_013815395.1 Parachlamydiaceae bacterium | reverse complement strand
TGCCTGGTTTCCGGTGTGGTTCGAAAATTCGGAAACCTTAAAAATCTTTCTGTACGCACAAGGCAGTGCCATTACAATGTTTTTTCTTTACCAGCTCATTTTTTGGAATATCATATGGCGAAAGACCCCTGCAATCAAACAGTAATAAATAATGCCTTTTATGAAGATCTTAAGGAGGGGTGGTATACCGCTGATGACCATCCTATAGCTTTGCTAAGAGCAGAAAATGCCTTGCGCGCGCCGTGGGTAGGTCAATTGATTCAAGAGCGTTTTTCTAAATTAAATCGTGCAATTACTATTCTTGATGTTGGATGTGGGGCGGGCTTTTTATCTAATTATCTTGCCCAAGAAAAGCATCAAGTGACAGGTATTGATCTTTCGCAATCTAGTCTTGATGTAGCTAAAAAGTTTGATTCGACCTCAAGTGTAAAATATCTTCATGGGAATGCGTATCAATTGCCTTGTGACGATGCGTGTTTCGATGTAGTCTGTGCAATGGATATTTTGGAGCATGTTGAGCATCCTGCTAATCTCATTCAAGAGGCTTCAAGAGTCTTAAAGCCGGGGGGAATGTTTTTTTTCCATACATTTAATCGCACTTGGTTGAGTCGCATGATTGTCATTAAAGGCGTAGATTGGTTAGTTCCTAATGCCCCTAAGGATATGCATGTCTATGATTTGTTTATTACACCTGAGGAGCTTAAGGCTTTATGCCATAAGCAACATTTACAGGTGGAATTGCTCCGTGGTTTTATGCCTGATATTTGCGCTAAGGCTTTTTGGTCATCTCTTTTCATGCGGAAGGTAAGCCCGGATTTGCGCTTTAAATTTGTCAATAGCTTGTTTGCAGGCTATTGTGGGTTCGCAATTAAAGATATTTGAAAGATTTAAAGTTTCTAATTTATCTCCGTGAGGGGCATTTAAACTCACATTAAAAGGGCGTAAATGACCATTTTCATGATCTTTGATTATGCGCTCCATCAAAAGTTTGTGGGTTTTCCTTTTTTCAAGTCTATTTGTATTATATAAATGTAAGATTCCCAAAAGAGGTAGCGATATAAGTGCAACTTGAGCAGCGCATAGGCTGAGGCTTGGATATTTTTTTGTTAATAAATAAATTGGGACTGACACAGATGCATAGCTAGCAAAACATTGTGCTGGTATTGTCAAGGAGCTTATTCGAGCACAATTTTTTTCGTTTTTAAAATAATTTAGGAATATCTGAGCGTGCTGGTCCAGTTTTTCAAAAGGAATTCTAGATTCGTTATTTACAGAATATTGGTTTAATTTTTCTGCGACATCCTTGATGATCTTTTGGCAGGTGTTAATAGCATCCTGACACAATACTGCGCCCTCTGCCCAATTGTTTTCATATTCGTATTTGCCATCGAGATAAAAGTATTGATCGACTTTTTTATATTTTTCGTGAATTTCTAGAAGAGACTGTTCATGCCAGGGCATTTGATTTATAGGTGATAGGGATAAGTTTAAATTTGTTGACATACGACTCCTATTAATTTTTGTTATTTAATTGCTAATATCCCTAATTATCCTCTTTTGTATTAAGACAAGATAAAGAAAGTGCTAAGATTATATTAATTAAGAAATAAATGATTTGCTTCATGCAAAAAAAGGTGGTTCTTTTTTGGGAAGAATTAGGGTGGAGGTGAAATTAAAAGGTTTACACAGAAAAAGGACTTGATGGGTGGTATGAACGGATTGAATACCCCTCTGTGTGCTCTGTGAAATGTGGTAGATTTTTTTTTACCACAGAGATCACAGAGCGCACAGAGAGAGAGAGGGGGGGGTTTCCCCCTAATGTGACCATTCCAATTCTTAACTAAAATTAATTTTATGATTTATTGTAAATTTCAGGGCCTAGCTTAATTTATAAATATACTATCCACTAGTTGGTAATTCATTTATTTTAGAGGTTAGTAGAGCCGCACTTACGAGGCTGACAGGAAATAGCTGAAACTAGAACATATGCCTTTGGCGAAGCCTTTGGAGTGCGCCGGCTCCTGCCGCGCCTTTCAATTCAGGAGATCACTTTAAGCTCCTAGCATATAGTATAA
>JACDGH010000189.1 GCA_013815395.1 Parachlamydiaceae bacterium | reverse complement strand
TTTCTCCCCGCCTCTGCGTTTCCCCATAGCATCTAAAACGTATAAAAGCGGCCCTAAGAAATAAGTCAGCCATTTATCTTTTCTATCGATTCTATCCATCTTATCGTTTTTATCGTTTCCTATATTTTTACGTTTCAAAGCTGTCTCAGCCTCATCTCAGCACCCCCTTTTGTCCTCAAACTCTCTAAAACGCAAAAAGTGGCACATTTTTAGCTATTTTTTAGCTTACTATTTTTTTGTCATGCTATAGTATTCATAACAAAATGTTCCTTTTAAAAACGGCGCGACGACAAAGTTAGTACTGCTCTTTCATCCTCTAATTGCAAATGGAAATACACATGCTTAGATCGCTTATCCTTCTTGCTCTGGTTTACTCGACGGTTGTTTTTGGCGATTATCAGGTGATCGAAGATCTTGCAAAAGTTCCTATACTTTCCCCAACTTTTGGTGAAAGGCAAAAGTTGAAATTAAAATTAAGTAATGGATTAGAAGTCTACTTAGCTTCAGATCCCCAAGGAAGTCAATCGTCAGCTGCCCTAGTAGTGAAAGCTGGCAGCTGGCAAGATCCACCTGCTTATCCTGGAATTGCGCATTTTCTTGAACATATGCTTTTTTTGGGTACAAAAAAGTATCCTAATGAATCCGAATTTGATGGATTTGTTGCTGAGCACGATGGCCAAACTAATGCATTTACAAGCACGGATTTTACGGCTTATGCATTTTCAATAGATTCCGATGCTTTTGGTGCAGCCCTCGATCGGTTTTCACAATTTTTTATTGCACCTATATTTAATCCTTCAGGTGTGGCACGGGAACTCCACGCTATTGATCAAGAATATGCTAAAAATATTGAAAATGATGATATGCGTGAATATTACGTTTACAAAGAGCTAAGCAATCCAGAACACCCCAATCATGCCTTTAGCATGGGTAATAAAGAAACATTAGCTAAAGTTTCACAAGCAACTCTTAAGCAATGGTATCAGGAGCATTATAGTGCCAATTGCATGCGGTTAGTTGTCAATTCCTCCTTACCTCTTAATGAACTGGTAAAGATGGTTACAGAAGATTTTGTAGCCATTCCCAATTATAACTTACCTCCATTGCATATTGATGCAGAAATGATTCCGGCCGAGATTAAAGGGCATATGGTTTATATCGAACCCATAACGCATATGCGAAAAGTGACTTTAATTTGGAGCTTGCCAGCCAAATTCGGCGCCATGCAGGAAACAAAGCCCTATCTTTTAGTATGCCAAATGTTAAATAATGAGGGCAAAGGCAGCTTATTAACTGATTTGAAGCGGGATCGACTGGCTGAAGGGATCGAATGTAGGGGATATAAAATTGGACCAGATAGTTTTGAATTTGCAATTGAAATTGAATTGACTGATTTAGGGGTTAAAGACGTTTATAAAGTAATCTCTAAGTGCTTTCAAGCGATAGCTAGTTTCAAACAAAAAGGTGTTCCACAATATCTTTTTGATGAACTTCACAAGCTCACAACCCTATCTTATCAATACCAAGAGCGTAAAAATGTTTTTGATAGTATTTTGAAAGAGGCCGAATGGAGCGCAGAAGAGGAGCTTTCGACATATCCTGAGAATTCTCAAATGATTAAAAAATTTGATTCAAAAGCGGTAAACGATCTACTGAACTATCTGACTCCCGAAACTTGCCTTTATAGTTTAATAGCCCCTGAGGTATTGACAAAAGTTCCTGTCGACCGCCAAGAGCAGTGGCTTAAAGTGCATTATGCAATCAAAGCCATACCAGCAGAAACGTTGCGCAATTGGAGCCTTACTACAACTAACTCAAATTTTGAACTGCCAGCAATTAATTTATTCTTACCTGAAAAATTAAATTTAGTTTCTCAGAAAAATCTTAAACTACTGCTTGAACAGATTCCAAAACCAGAAGTGCTTTATGACAATGAAATGGCAAAAATTTATTTCTCTAAGGATCTGCGCTACCTGGTACCTAAAATCAGCTGGATCTTTGAAATAAAAACCCCGGCCATTGATGTAGCCAAACCAGATACGGTTGTTCTTGGAGATTTATATGTAAAACATATCATGGAAACATTAAGTGATTATAGCTTTTCGGCAAATCAGGCTGGACTAGATTTTAAAATCGAGCGCAGAAATAACGGTTTAAGTATCACCATCGAAGGTTATAACGACAAAGCGCGCCGCTTATGTTTAGAAATCATTAAGGCATTGAAAGAACCTCAAATTCGTGAACAAAAATTTAAAAATTTTAAAAGTTCTTTAATTAAGCAGTATCAAAATACATCTTTGGAAAACCCACTTCTGCAAGGCTATGAGGTGCTAAAAAGCATTATTTATCGGGAATATGCCACGGATAAAAGTAAGCTTTTAGCGATTAGGAAAATTACTTTCGATCAATTCGATCAATTTACCCGATCAGTCCTGGATTCAGCATACATTGAAGGGATGCTATATGGAAACATGAGCAAGCAAGAGGCGAAAGATTTGGTTTTGCAGATGTTATCCATGCTTGAAAGTAAGGTTTATTTAAAAAAAGAACAGCCTAAAGACGCTATAATTGTGCTTCCAGCTAACACGGGTCCCTATTATCTTGAATCAAAAATTACAACCCAGGGTAACGTAGCCATTTTAAGTGTCGAATTACTGCCATATAATTTTCAAACCCGTGCCGCACAACAGGTTTTAATGCAGTCGATGAAAGATCCCTTTTATGTGGAATTACGCACCAGACAGCAGACTGGATACATTGTGATCAGTCAACCTGATGAATTTGATTTGCATTTGTTTAACTCTTTTATGGTTCAATCCAATTCACATGAAGGGCGCGATCTCATTGCGCGTTTTGAACTGTTCATCGAAAATTTTTTACAGGAAATTGAAAGTTCAATTTCAAAAGAGCGTTTTGAAAAAATTAAAGAAGCTCTCTTGAAAACCCTCAGGCAACCTCCAAAGAACATTTCTGAAATGGGCAATATTCTTCACAAGCTTGCTTTTAAATATGAGGGTGATTTTAATTGGATTGAAAAAAGAATTAAGGGGCTTGAAGATTTATCCTATGAAGGCTTTGTAGACTTAGCGATAAAGATGCTGGGGAAGCAAAACAAAAGGCGTCTTGCCATTTCTTTAAGTGGAGTTGTTCCTATAAATAATGTGATTCAATATCAAAAAATTGGCAGCATCCCACAATTGCGAAAGTTGGCTACCTATGAGTCAGCAGTTGTCCCATGAGCATTCAGCTATCTTGAAATCAAGCGCCCTTGCTACCTAGATTATGCCGCCCAAACCAAGGTAGCCGGGGCCTCGCGTCATGCTTTCCACAAGTCAACGAGCCCAGAAAATAGAAAACGGTATAGAAATTTATGCTTAGATTAACCAATTTAAGGCACTCTGACTATGCAAATATATTTAGTATATTAATAACTTTCTTGCTATGAGTGACCTAAAATTAGGATTAATGTGTAAAAATAAAATTATTAATATTAACATTTAAAGAACGAGGTAAAAATTGTCAGCTATTTTAAGATTGGATGTTAGAGAGCCTTCATTTTCTAGATTCTGCGAATGGCCAGCAAGCGATCCGACAGTTACGCCTAGAAGTCAATTCTGTGAATATCAATTACCCTCATTTCTTTTAAAAGGTATTGAAACGCCGAAAGCTGAATCGTTAAAAACTGACCATAAAGCTAGTCTTTTGCATATAGAAAAGCCTAATCCAAATTCTGCAAATAAGGACTTTCCAGAAACTGCTTTACATCAGGCAGCTTTGAAAGGCTCTTTTCTAGCCCCCGCTTTTTTAAAATCTAAGGAAGATCACAATAATAGGAATTTAAACGATTTGTCTCCTATGTCCCGCGCCCTTCTTAGTAGTTGCTTCGATGATATTAAAATTCTGGTTGAAAGTGGGTATGATATTAATTCCTTTGACGAAACAAATACAAGACCTTTAGAAATGGCTTATAAAGTTAATAATCTTATGGCAGCTAATTATCTTTTGGGGAAGGGCGCAGCTGTTGAATTAATATCAAATGTATTTTTTAAAAATCAAGAATTTAGTTCATCTGTAATCTTTAAAGATCAACAAGAGAAAACAACTATCACACCATGTGTAGAAGCCGTGTGCTTTTTTCTCTCTGCTGGGGTAGATAAGTTGAAAATTTTAAAGATTTTGGACAATCGAAAATTTTTTCTATTTAAGGAAAAGTTATTGACCTCAGGTATGATAAAGGACTTTGAGAATGTAGAGATAATGCTAAGGCGTTTAAATCGCGCTAAAGCTATGATAAAAAATCTGCAAAGGCACAAATAGATTATTGGCAATACCTTTTTATAATTTAAACATCGAGTAAAAATGCAAACTTTATCACATGTACAGGAAAGTGACCCGTTAACGATTCAAGCACAAGCCTCTTTGCCCCATCAACAATCTGCTTTTGACGAGAAAGGTCGAGAATACAGGGTGCATAAAAAAATATCTTCAGAAATCGAGATACCATTTTTTGATAAAAGTAATAATTCGCATAGGGGAATTGTACAGAAATTTAGGAATTTATTAAAACGAGAGGCTGCCATTGCTAATAAAATTTTTGAATTAAACTTTGCTCTTATTGAACCAGAGGACAAACTTCAATTACCGAGAAGAAAGGCCTTTATAGCTCCGCGTAAAGAGGCAGTTGAATCTTTAATTAAATGTGGGTTTGATCCGCAAAAAATATTAGAAGTTATTGATGCAAAAGTTGTAGTTCTTTTGGAAGAAGAATCTTTGAATTCATATAACCATCCTTTATTTGTGCATATGCAAAATAATTTAAAAGAAATTATTAGCGCCAGATGCTGTAAACAAACTGGGTCCTAAAGTTAAGAGTATTAATTTTCTGTGTTCTCTGTATGCTTTGTGATTTATTATTTAAGTATCTGAAAAAATATACATTTTCAAGCATAGAGAACTCCAAGAATAAAAAAAATGGTTTTTGGGAATTGTGCCGACGTCGGCATATCCCAAAAACCAAAAACTTATCATTACAACCATTATTCGGACACATATGATCACCGCTTAGAATAATAGCTTTTATCGTTCACACCATTCCGCTCATTTCGATCATTTAATTTTTTCAATCATTTCAATCATTTCAATCATTTCAATCATTTCAATCATTATTTTATTAAAAATTTAAAGTTTTAAATTGCTGAAGAAGTTTCTTTATTGTGCGAAGAAATTTATTTATCGACTTATAAGTAATAAAGACTGGATTTAAAAAAACAAAATCCTCATAATGATGCGATTGTCATTTTTTAATTTGTTTAAATATAGTTATAAAATTTTAGAAAATTTAACTATTAATTGGTTAAACGTAAATAATTGTTAAAGTCCGATTATACCTAAACGCATTCGAAAATCGGTTTTTGGCAAAAAGAAATCTTCCGACATTCGACGATCAAAATCGATCCCCTATACATATAAT
>JACDGH010000188.1 GCA_013815395.1 Parachlamydiaceae bacterium | reverse complement strand
ATTGTCTTTTTATCACTGTCAAAACTCACGACGCACTGCTCAGTTGGCAGCTGCTATTTTCTTCCACGCTACTTCGTTTTCACTCGGTTTCGTTCAGAAGAAGCATTAACATACAAAAATAACGCAATTTAACGCAATGGACTTTTACGAAAAATTTGTTTTTTTCCATAAATCAATTAAGTTTAGGCGATTGCGTCATAATTCTGATCAAATCCCAATAAATTTGAGAAGAATGGCACTTCATTCGATTTCATGCACACACAATTTTCATTTTTTTTATGGAGTCATATTTTTTTTGTTTTTAACAGATAAATATTTTATTTTTATTTGTTAACTGTATATATATTGCTAAAAATCAATAAGCTAGAAAAATTGCAAACACATCTTCCTCGGTTCATAGAGCGAATATATTTGAAATAAAAACTTACAAATTTTGATAGTTTTTTGATCTGTCATAAACTTCTGCTTGCATTTTTTTTAAAAACACCTTATTTATTAGATTGTTGAAAATCTTTATGGAGGTGTGATGAAAAAACATTTATTTTTAGTATTGGCGTGCCTAGTAGGTACAGTACAAGCGTTTGCGTCTGGCTGCGAAACAGACTGTTGCAATCCTTGCAGCGCTCCTAGCGACTGCTGTTTAGATTTTGATTCTAAACTTTACGTAAGTGTTGGCGGCGGGCTCCGTTGGGACTCTATTAGCTGGAAAACATCGGCTTCGGGCTTTAACAATGGTGATTTCCGTCAAAAATGGCGTGACATTAAACTAGGTGTGATTGAAGCTGATATGGCTTTTTTAGTTAATGATCATTATTTGATTAAAGGTGATTTTGACTACGGTTGGGTCTATGGCAAAAGCCGTCTTTCCACAAACACATTTGGCGAATCAAGTGCATTCGCTAGTTCATCAAGCAACTTTTCCACACGTTCGAGAAATGGTCATGCTTATGATTTATCAGGTGGTATTGGCTATCAATTTAACTTTGATTGCTGGTCTGGTTCGATCGCTCCATTAGTTGGTTACTCATATAACTACCTTCAATTGCGTCGCGGTAGTTTTGATTTATATGATTCCTCAGTCAGTGACAACCTTTCTTCAAGCAGCAATGCTAATACCCATAGATTCCGTTTGAGCGGGCCATGGTTTGGCTTTGGAGCTACATATAATGTTAATTGCGAAACTTTGTTGTATCTTGACTATGCATTTCACTGGACAAACTTCCGTGCAAAACTTGATGAAGGTTTAGCATTTGAAAATACAAATACTACATTTTCAAGAAGTTACAGAAAAAAGAATGCATATGGTAACGAAGTCACACTTGGTGGAATCTATACTTTATGCGATGGCTTTTTCGCAGGTTTGAAGTTTAACTATAAGAACTGGTACACTTCTAAGGGCCGCAATAATTCAAGCCCTTATAATGAAGGTTCGGGTTTTGGTTCTAGTTCAAATTCAAGTTCAAGTTTCAGCAATTCAAGTGGAGAAAACTCTCGCTTTAGACACTTAGATTGGAATACATATATGGTTACTGTTGATATTGGCTACACATTTTAGTCGTAGGCAATAGTAAATAATTATTAGCTAGCCTCCACTTTATTAGGATCAATCATAAAATCATTGACCTTAATAAAGTGGGGGCTAGTTTTTTTTACGAAATCTTTAAAACAATCTTGCCCCATAATTCTGGCTGAGATTCTATGATAGAATGAGCCCTAGAAGCCTCGGACAAAGGCATTACCTCGGAAATTTTAGTTTTAAGTTTCCCATCTTCCAGACATCGGTTAATAATTTCAGCACATCCCTTTAATTCAAGGTGATTAGCATTTACTAAGCTAAAACCTTTAAGTGTACATTCTTTACTATAAAACAATCCCACAGGCAGTGTAGGGTGTGCATCATGTCCAGCCATTAAAACGATACGGCCATGCTGTTTCATTAAAGGAATACTGATTTCGAAATTCGGATTTCTGGAAGTGTCCCAAAAAACATCCACTCCATCTGGAGCAACCATCTCAATTTTTTTAGAAAAATCATCTTTCTTATAATCCAAAACCAGTTCCGCCCCAAGACTCTTGCACCATTCCATTTTTTCATTGCCACTGGTCGCTGTGATAACCCTTGCACCTCGCGCAACGGCCAATTGAATAATGGCAGAACCTACGTTGCCGGCTCCGCCATTTATAAAGACTATTTCGGATACTTTAAGCATTGCTGCTCGAATTAATCCAATACATGCAGTTGCTCCTGACTGAAGTACTGAAACTAAAGCCACATCATCAACATGTTCAGGCGCAGAGTACACCAAATCTTCATCCACAGCGACATATTCAGCATAAGTGCCTTGAAGCCCATTTAGACCCATTCTATTTGTCCAAACCCGCTGTCCAGCTTTAAATTGTTTAACAGCGCTACCGAAATCAGCAACAACCCCAACAGCATCGCATCCAATAATAAAAGGGGTTGGCAAGGCTTGACTGAAAGTATATTTACCCGATCTGATGTACGTATCAATAGGGTTTACGGCAACAGCCGACACTTTTATCAAAACTTCATTATCCTTAATTTTTGGAATAGGTAATTCTCCATATTCGATATTGCAAGGTGGACCTGTTTTTTTTATAAACGCAGCTTTCATGAAAAAACCTTTTGTGAGAGAGCTATAGGAGTAATTGACTACTAGAGCTGTTTTTTTTATAACGATTTCTATTTCAAAATTTCACATTATATATTATTTGTCTAGTAGGTATACTTAAACGCGTTCGAAAAGATTATTTTTAGCTTTGAGAAATCCGATTTTCGAATGCGTTTAGGTATAAATATGGCAAAATCTAGGTATTAGTGAGGAGAAATGAAGCAAAACATAGGCACAACTGACCGAATGATTAGATTATCTTTAGGAATAATTTTTTTGATATTAGCTTGGTGGCAGAGCAGCTGGATAGCATTAGCTATTGCACTATTTACTTTTTATGAAGCCTTAGCAGGCTGGTGCGTAATGTATCAATTACTTGGAAAGAGCAGTTGCCCAATCAATCCGGAAAAGAAGTAATGATAATTATTAAAGATAAGACTTACAAAGATTAGGATTTTATGAATGACGACAATTTTTTTTCTATAATTAGACTTAATTTATTGTGCCTTTATTTTAAATTTATAAAAATTTTTCCTATAATTATTAGTCTTTATTCCTTCACTGTCACTTATTCATTTGCTGAAACTCACGAAAATATTAACTCTCTTATTGGGTTGGCTACCCTTAAAGAACAGGTGCGTAAAGAATTGCAAATGCTTAATATTCCTAACCATTCGTGGCTACCCCAGCATGTTATCTCAGATTCAATAATAATTCTCGATGTCGCTATTATAGGAGGAGGCATGAATGGCTTAGCCACAAGCTTTGCTTTGATCAAGGAAGGCATTAACAACGTTAAAGTCTTTGATGAGAATACTTGTGGCAAAGAAGGACCCTGGGCGCGCTATGCGCGCATGAATGTCCTTAGATCCGGCAAAACTGATTTAGGACCCTCTCTCGGGATACCCAGCCTAACATTTTGGGCTTGGTATGAAGTTCAATATGGGTCTGAAAACTGGAAACAGCTCAAATCCATTCCGACACATCTTTGGAATAGCTATTTATGTTGGTTTAAAAATGTGCTTAACCTACCTGTCGAAAATAATATCACTTTAAAAAGTATACTTCCCTTGAATGATTTTTTTGAACTTTCTTTTGAAAAACAAGGTATGGAGCAACTTGTTTATGCCCGCAAGGTAGTTTTAGCTACCGGTCGCGATGGCGCCGGAGGAAAGGAAATTCCCGTATATATGAAAAATATCGCTCTTCATCTTTATGCGCATACTATTGAACAGATTGATCTAGAATCCTTAGCAAATAAAAAAATTGCCATCATTGGAGCTGGGGCTTCGGCTTTTGATGCGGCGGCTGCAGCACTTGAACATGGGGCTCGATCTGTCGACATTATTATTCGTCGCGAAGGTTTACCAAGAGCTAACGACCATTTGCCATTTAATCAACCAGGGGCCGGTTTAGGTTTTTATTACCTAAGTGATCAAGAGCGGTGGGCTTCTTTTTCTGAGTGGCTGGGGCATGGGATTCCTCCCCCAAAGGAAACTTTACACCGTGTGGAGAATTTTAAGAATTTAACAGTGCATTATAGTACGCGTGTGCAAAACATTTCGGATAATGGGGTTACTGCTCGAATATCTACGAGCAAGGGAGATTTCGATGTGGATTTTATTATTCTTGCCACTGGTTTTGCGGTAGATCTATCCAGGCGCCCTGAGTTGGCCTCGTTCTATTCAGAAATTTTATTGTGGGGAAATCGTGTCCCTTCTGCATTAAGTACTGCCAATTCAAAATTGGGCAGATTTCCTTATTTGGGACCTCATTTTGAATTTTTAGCAGCAAATCCAGGTGCCGCAAAGCATTTAAAAAACATCTATTGTTTCAATTATGGCGCTTTCTTAAGTCACGGTCTTTTAGGCGGAGATATTGGCCTCAATAGTGTAGGAGCAATCAGAGTTGCTGAAGGTATTCTTATCGATTTCTTTTTGGAAAATGCTAAAACTTCTCTTTCTACTTCTCCTAATCTAACCATTTCCCCTAATCAAAATTTTTAAAATAATTAATTTTTAAAATCAATATTTAGGATTGGAAGAATCGCGTCACCCTGGAACAGGGTTGAGACCTTTTTTTTGCAATTCGAAAATCTGGGTCATTAACAAAAAATTTCAACTAACTAAGTTTAAATTTTTGAAAAGAATTGTTTTCAAGTAATTAATTTTCCCTTTTTTAATTAACACACTTCTAGTCTTTGACTTGTAGCAAGATAAAAATAAATAATTGAATTAAATAAATATTTAATATTATAATTAAGTATTAGCTAATATTGCTAACTAACAAAGTGAGGTTTTATGAGCTTCAAAATTTTAGCATCCATACTTAACCCTTTTGCGCGAGCAGGGGGATGGTCTTCAAAAACCACCGTTAAAGCTGGCACTGCTTCTACGGCCGGCTCTCAAGTAGCTGCGAGAAAAGTGACTAAATTGCCTGAAATCTCGAGCGGTTTTTCCGTAAAAGTCTCCGATTTTTTTAAGCGAACTTTTAGCCGAACTCAAAAATTTTCAAACGATTTTTCAAATCCTATAAATCCTGAATCTCGTAAAAGATATACAGATACTGCTTCCGCTACTTTAGTAAATACAAGTAAAATTACTCAGAAAGTTGGAGTGGCAACACAAGGGGCATTAGTAGGGTCGACACAAAATACCCAGCAAAGCAGCAAAGATACCACTGCTAGCGTTACTCAATCAGGCAAGGATGCCACTGCAGGTAGCACCACTTCAGGTAAGGGAACTTTTAAGACTGCAACTGGTAGCAATGCAAACGAAAATACTTTTTCTAAAACAGGAATCGGCGCCACTGCTTCGGGCAATGAAACCACAGCTAGCATTACTCAATCAGGCAAGGATGCAACTGCAGGAAGCACAGCTTCAGGTA
>JACDGH010000187.1 GCA_013815395.1 Parachlamydiaceae bacterium | reverse complement strand
TTACGACAAGATACCGTGTTTTTTTCTTTTTGAAAATTACATATTCCATTTTTATAAAAAAAATACAAATCCCTTTTTTTTAAAGGGATTTGTATAAGTTTTTACTTTAACTTGACGGCATTGGGCGTCTCGCCCCTGCTTTCCACAAGTCAACGCGCCCAAAATTTAGAAAACGCTTAGAGCGTCCTTATTAGATAGATTAACCAGCTTATTCTCGGCCTACTTCTCCATCAATCAAACGAGAAAAAACAAGAAAATCATTGTTTGTTAACTTAGATACCAGATTAACTAGAACTTGTTATTTGACCCGATTAATCGAAAATAATCGCCGGGAAAATATTTTTCATTTTTTTAGACCGAGATGGCCAGAATACTCTTTTTAAGCGCCTTTTCGACATCACTATGACAAGCTTCTTAAGCTTAAGACGTCACAATAGCTAAGGAGTTGTATTGCTTTAAATGACTACTTTGCTTCAATGTTTTTGATTGCTGGTAGGTATCATAAATCGTTTTGACTCCTCTGCCTATCATCCCCACTGAAATGATTTCAACCGGAATTCCAACTATCAATACCGGATATAAATATCTGCCTGGATTAGCAGGATCATTCCCAGCTTCAGCTAAAAAATAGGCCATAGCAGATCCAAAGCAAGTCCCTAAAATTGCCATTCCTCCACCCAGCCAATAATTATTGCGTAGTGTTAAATCAGGATCATATGTGACAAAACGACCAAAAAAAACAACCCTTTTTTATGGGTCGCGATACGGAATTTGCTTGATAATGATCTTGAACTTGATCCACCTTTATTGTTTTAAAGCAACACATTATGACCTCCTAAATCTCTTGCTCAGATTAAATGAATGCTAAATGTGACATTGTTTGAATTCAACATTGTTTTGCACTCTTATTTTTAATTTTCTAGCTCTTAAGTGCTTTTTATCTTATAGTTTTGATTTTTCACTTTTCACTTTATCATTTTTCACATATCATCATGCTCTTTTTTAGATGTATTGAGGACATTATGATTAATGTAACACGTTTTGCTCTGCTATATACCCTACTAATCCTATTCACGGTTAGTTTTCGGGATCTTTCTGGTCAATCATTGCAGTATGAAAACCTGGTGATTGAAAGCGTTGAAATTGACATGGCTGCAATTGCGCCAGGCGTAACTTTCGACCCCTGCAGCGTCACTTCGCGCATAAAAACGCGAAAAGGCGAAATCTTTTCACAGATAGATCTAGACAACGACTTAAAAACTTTAGCAATAGAGTTCGATCGCGTTGAACCAACACTCACTTGTAATCAAGACAAGTTGTTTATTACTCTTAAAATATGGCCAAAGCCAACTATCCGCAGCATTACGTGGAATGGCAACCATAAGATCGAGACCAAAAAGCTGGAAAAGGAACTAGGCATTAATCCTTGCTCTATATTTGATCGTCAATCCTTTAACACCGCCTTCCATAAGCTAAAAGCTTATTATGTTAAAAAGGGATTTTTCGAAGCTTCTTTGGATTACAAATATGTTCTTGATAATACTGCTAATGAAGTCGATGTAGAAGTCTGCATCAAAGAAGGACGCGCTGGCCGAATCAAGAATATTATGTTTGATGGCTTTACTTGCAAGGAGCAAGAAGATCTGCTCGAAGCAATGGTCACTAAGAAGTATAATATCTTCCTAAGCTGGGTAAATGAAGAAGGCACATATAATGAAGAAGCCGTCCAGCAAGATCGATTTACTATCTTAAGCTATCTCCAAAATGAAGGCTATGCCGACGCCACTGTTAATATTGAAGTGTGTGAAGCTAAACAAGCCAATCGTATTGTTATCAAGATCATTGCTGATAAAGGTGATATTTATAAATTTTCAACAATCAGTTTTGATGGCAATATCCTTTTCACTGATAAAGAAATTAAAAGTAGAATTACTTTTGCAGAAGGTGAGGCATTTTCCCCAGATGCTATCAGAAGCACGGTGCGACGCATCAGCGAATTTTATGGACGCCGCGGATACATCGATGCAGTGGTCGACTATGAAACCAAGCTCAACTGCGATCAAAGCTCCTATTCTATCCACCTCACTATCGAAGAAGGCGAGCGCTTTTATGTCGGCTTGATTAAAGTATTTGGCAACTGCTCAACCCAGACCAATGTTATCTTGCATGAAACTTTTTTAGCGCCAGGCGAAATTTTTAACATTTCTAAGCTACAATTAACAGAAGAAAAACTGCGAAATATCGGCTATTTTAAGAATGTTAACGTCTATGCCGTTAAATCCGAAGGCCCTGGGGGCTTAGGAACTAATTATCGCGACGTGCATATTGAAGTTGAAGAGACTAGCACAGGAAATTTTGGTGCAGGATTTGGCTTCAGCAGTGTGGAAAGTCTTTTTGGTGAATTTAGAATTACCGAAAGAAATTTTAATTATAAGGGCTTCAGCAAGTTATTTACGCAAGGCTATTCTGCACTGCGCGGCGGAGGTGAATATCTTCATCTCAATGCCATGATTGGCCTTAGAAGCCGCAAGTATTCCTTGTCATGGACAAAGCCCTTTTTCCTCGACACACCCTGGATAGTGGGCTTTGAAATTGAACGCACAAGTAATCGCTATGTATCTAAAGATTACGATATTGAAGGCACCGGAGGAACTATTCACGGCGCTTATCAAATCAATCAGTTTTTTAGAGTAGGATTACATTATCGTTTGCGCAACACTTTTGTGCGCCTTGAAACTAAGAAAGCTGGTAAAGAGGAAAAAAAGGAATTGCGCAATGAAGGCCTAATTTCTGCAGCTGGTGTTAGCATAAATTATGATTCCACTGACCACCCAGCTGCCCCAACTCGCGGCTTTAAATCAAAACTAGAGCAGGAAATTGCCGGCTTTGGTGGAGACCAACGTTTTTTTAGCGTGGGTTATACAAATAGTTATTACATTAAAGCTGGTTCTAAAGGAGTACTCAAATTTCGCGCTGACTTAAGATTTATTACTCCAATTTTTGAATCGAAAAGATCTCGTATACCACTCGATGAAAGACTATTCCTTGGTGGTGAAAATACGATTAGAGGCTTTCGCTCCTATAAGATTGGACCTGTATTTAAAAAGACAGGCGACCCTAAGGGGGGTATGTCAATGCAGCTCCTTAGTGCTGAATACAATAGACAAATATTTAAAAGACTTGATGCTTTCCTCTTCTGTGATTCAGGTTTCTTAACCATGAAAGTGTGGGAACTTGGAATTGGCCGATTGTATACTTCTGTAGGTTTTGGCGTTAAGGTGGTCGCATTAGATAGTCTACCACCTATTGTACTCGGAATGGGCTTCCCTCTGAATCCAAGAAGCCGTGGTGATGTTAAGAAATTCTTTTTCACAATTGGTGGACAATTTTAAGGTAAGTTTTAAGTGAAATTATTTAAGAATTGTGTAAGAATATAAAAAGTAAAATATATATTGGTGTAGCTGTACTCTAAATCACGCTCCACCAATATAAATGAATTAAATCAACTTATACTGGAGAATAGAATTATGAAGAAGTTACGCCGTTTATTGATGCCTCTTTCCCTTTTAACAGTGTGTGGATTCCTATTATGTTCCGCTGCAGGACCTAATCCTAATATTTTGCCAGCAACTGCGCAAGATAGACCTCTAAAAATTGCTATTGTTAATTTTAAAACAGTTGTCGAAAAGTCGAAGCTGGGACAAAAAGAACAAGCTAATTTCGATGCTATGAAGAAGCAAATGGAAACTGTTCTTCTAGAAAAAGAAAAATCTTTAAACGAAATTGCTTCCAAATTTAATGATATTGACTATCTTGATAGTCTATCTCCCGAAGCTGAAACTGAGTTAAAAAATAAATTTCGCACGTTAAATACAGAATTCAACCAACAGCAAAATCAATTCTATCAGGCATTAAGCCAAACGAATATGAAAATTGTTCAGAAGCTTACAGATGCTATCACAAAAGCTTCCAGTGAATTTGCTAAAAAAAATCAAATCGACATCGTTTTAAACGAAGATAGTTGTTTTGTGACTTCCCCAGCATTAGATGTTTCAGCTGCTGTAACAAAAATTTTAGATGAAACTCCAGATGTTGAAAGCAAAGATTCAAAAAGCGAATCTAATCTTTTAGATTCCATCAAATAATTTCGAGTGTGCGGGCATAAATTGTTGATTTTAGTGTAAATCTGGTTTATGCCCGTATATAATGACTTTCTTTATCTAGCTTTAACCCATTAATCGCTATGAAAAAAAAAATATTCACTCTTAAAGAATTATCTAAACTTACTGACTCTTCTCTAATTGGCGATCCTCAATATTGCATCACAAATGTCGCCGATTTGGAATCTTCCGGACCTGAAGATGCCTCCTTTCTCAGCAATCCGCAATATGAAAAAGCAATGCAGGCTTCTAAAGCGGGAGTAATTTTTATGGCGGAAAATGTGGTCATAACGGAAGGTAGAAATTTTCTTATTACTGAAAATCCGTCAAGAGCATTTCAAATCACTTTAGAGGCTTTTCTTGGCAACAACCTCAATCAAATCTCGGGATTTTCTGGTATTCATCCCACAGCTGTAATCCATGAAACGGCTAAATTTGGCAAAAATGTTGTTGTTGGACCTCATGCTGTCATTGATCAAGATGTTACTGTCGGTGATAATACAATAATTAGCTCAGGCTGTTATGTCGGCCTAGGGTCTTCAATTGGTTCTGACTGCCTCCTACATCCAAAAGTGATCATTAGAGAGCGTTGCCAGATTGGCAATCGCGTCATTTTGCAACCTGGAGCTGTCTTAGGTTCATGTGGCTTTGGCTTCACAACAGATAAGCAAGGACGCCATACTAAGCTTAATCAGGTGGGTATAGTAGTCATTGAAGATGATGTTGAAATTGGAGCAAATACGACTATTGACCGCTCACGTTTTAAGGCAACAATTATTGGGCGCGGATCAAAGATTGATAATCTGGTTCAAATTGCTCATGGTGTCATCATAGGGCAGAATAATATCATTGTTGCACAAACAGGAATTGCTGGTTCTGCCAAAACAGGCAATTATGTAGTCATCGGAGGGCAAGTTGCTGTGGCAGGCCACATCAGCATTTCCGATAAAGTAATGATTGCCGCCCGAAGTGGTGTATCCAAGTCCATTATGGAACCAGGAAAGTATGGAGGATTGCCGGCAATCCCCTTGCATAAGCATCAGCGGAATACTGTTTTTCAAAGAAATATCGAGACGTATATTGATCACATAAAAGAGCTGCAAAATCAAATCAAAGAATTGCAGGAAAAACTCCTAAAGAAAAATTCCTAAAGTAGAAAAATTAAGCAAAAGCACGAAGACCCCAAGCCTGCAGTTGCCCTTCCAGGGCTGCCTTTAGCCTGGGCTCATTTAGAGCCGCCTTCCAGGGCTGACAGAAAATGGAACTAGGTCATTTGCCTTTGGCGAAGCCTTTGGAGTGCGTCAGCTCCTGCTGCGCCCTTTAATTCAGGAGATCACTCTAAGCCCCCTAGCATATAATA
>JACDGH010000186.1 GCA_013815395.1 Parachlamydiaceae bacterium | reverse complement strand
GATGCATAGGCAGATTCAAGACGTGAGGTTTCTAATGAGAACATTTTGAAAGCTTTGCTAAGCAATTCATATTTTTCTTTTGATGTTTGGCTTTGTGCCGCATCCGAGGTTGTTTTTTGAAGGTGTTTCATTTGTGCCTAACCGGACTTAAAGAGTGTATAACTGGGGTGATGATAAGATTATGTATATAATGATTTTTTTATCAAGAAGAAATGAAAGATTATTTGTTGCAGAAAAATAGAGACATGTAGGATAATGAGTACTTATTAATAAAGCAAAACGCCACTTTTGACAACATCCGTATAGGAGAAATAATGGCTCGTTACACTGGTAAAAAAAACCGCATAGCACGTCGATTTGGAACTAATATCTTCGGACGCGCACGCAATCCTCTATTACATAAACCAAATCCTCCCGGCGTGCACGGTGCTCGTCGTCGTAAAAAATCGGATTACGGTTTACAATTAGAAGAAAAGCAAAAACTCAAAGCCATTTATGGTATGTTGAGTGAGAAACAACTTGTTGCTTACTACAAGAAAGCTTTGCAAAAAGAAGGTAATACAGCACAACATTTTGCTGAATTTCTAGAATGCCGTCTTGATACAGTTGTATACCGTTTAAAGTTCGCAGCAACTATATTCGGTGCTCATCAGCTTGTTTCACACGGACATATCCTTGTTGATGGCAAAAAAGTTGATATCCGTTCTTTCCAAGTAAAACCAGGCATGATTATCTCGATTAAAGAGAAATCACGCAAGATGAAAGCTATCGATGCAGCTCTTGACAGTTCAATGAACAATGTTCCAGACTATCTTTCATTAGATAGACCTCACTATTCAGGTCAACTCTTAGCGATGCCAATCCAAGAACAAATGCCTTGGCCAATTGAAGTTAACATTCACGAAATTTGCGACTTTTTGGCGCATACTACCTAATTGGAGTTTGACCAAAAACTTTGTTTCCAGTAAGCCGCTAATGTCTGTAGTAAAATATTAGCTGTAGCGGCTCACCGGCAACAAAGTTTTTGGTCAACTTTTTTTCCGTCACGATCCATTTTTACTCACCATTTTTTTCTCTCAAGATCATTTTTTTTCAATAAAAATTAAAAAATCCAATGTCTTATTAATAAGTTTTTTAAGCTTTTATCGCCAGAGAGTATATGTTTAATTCTAAGTTTATAGCTTACTGTTTTTCTTGTCAAAAAGGCGATTTAAATATTCGCTCAAAATATTCGGTAAGTTTTCAATTCTAAGTAATAAAGCAGAAATAACTAGTGTGATAATAAATGTGATGCCACAAATGGCCAAATGACTCAGCTGCGTCCACGTATGCTGAGAATAAGTTGGCAGTTGATCAGTCATAATTTTAATAGATGTGGCTTGCCCCCATACAGCAATTTCCATTGCTAAAGTGCTAATTGAAGCAATGCCTACAGCTAATGAGATTTTGCCAATATTGGGTAATAAATTAGGCACTCTGAAAAATCCTTGTTGCCTTGATACTACATAAGCTAACCACATAAAATTAACCCAGGCGCTAATACTTGTCGCTAAAGCAACACTAGCTGTTCCCAAGCCAACATAACCTACCAAAATGGCGTTTAAAGTGATGTTAATAATCATGGCACCTGTGGCAGCTAAAGAAGGAGTGCGGTAATCGCCTTTGGCGTAAAATGCCGGTGCTAGTACTAAAATTAAAGCCATGGGAAGAAGTCCTAAAGTATATCCCCATAAAGAACGCGTAGTTTCCATTACGGATAAACTAGTGAAATCACCTCGACCATAAATCAAATTTACGCAACTATCTCCCATGATCATTAAAGCGGCAGTCATAGGCACCATTAAATAAAAACTGATGCGTAAAGCAAAATTCAAAAACAAATGATACTTAACTTCATCATTGTTTTTAAGAGCACGTGCCAAGGGGGGGAGTAGGGCCCCTGATAAAGCTATTCCAAAAAGAGCTAAGGGGAGTTGCTGTAATCTGATGGCATACCATAAAAAAGCCGGACCCTCAGCGTCGGCCCATCGAGCAAAAATGGCGTCTAGAGCGTTGTTAATTTGTGATGCAGCAACCCCTATGATCCCTAATATTAATGGCTTGGCGAGTCGCCTAACATCTTTGGAAAAGTATTGATTATATTCGAAAAAGCCTGAAGATTTATAAGATTTTAAAATACCAATTGTCTTAGGAACAGTTATGGCCCATTGAGCTAGACAAGCAAGAACGACAAATGTAGCTAGCCCCGACATAGCAGCTGAGGATGAAAGTGATGCTACGCAAAAAATACCAATGATCCAGATAAGATTAAAGGCTACGGGGGCGGCACTTGGCACAAAATAGCTCTTTTCACATTGCAAAAGAGAGGCATTAATTCCAAACAAGCAAATAAAAAGTAAACTTGGCATCATTAGAAAGGTAAGCCAGAGGATTTCGGCATTACCTGCACTGAAATCAATGAAGAAGGGGAGATACCAAAGTAGTATCATAATACTAAGAATTAGAACCACTAAAAAGGCAGTCAAACTTATAGCCAGATCGCAGAAAAATTGGCCCGCCCTTGCTGGTAGATTTTTACGCAGCTCTTCAAAATGAGGAATGAAAGCAGTTTGTAAAGCACCTTCTCCAAAAAGACGTCGAAATAGATGTGCAAACCGAAAAGCAACTAATAATGCTGCGATAGTACTTTGTGTACCAAAAGCATAGGCCAAAGCCATGTCACGCAACATCCCTGTGATTCTACTAAGCATTGTACCAGAAAAAAAGCGAGATGCGGAGCGAACGATCGTTAATGTGGTATCATGCATGAAATCATTCCTTGTTAATCGCTTGCCATTAGTACATACCGGGGTGCTTAAGGTGATTTCATAAATTGAAGGGCGCAGCGAAGAAGACGCACTCCAGAGGCTTCGCCAAAGACATATTATCAATTTCCTTCTATTTTCTGTCAGCTTCTTTCGACGACCATTAAATGCTTCTGCAATGAAAACGATGAATATGTTTTTTTCCTTTCACTGGTAATAGATTTTGTATAGAATAATCTATTGCACTTGGCTGTTATTTAAGCATTAGCACTTTTCATAACTCCTTTAACGTAGTAAAAAAAAATTAATTGGATATTATATGACGTCGATATTAAGTGGTATTAATCCACAATCTTTAAAAGTTAAAGCTGAAAAATTCAATCTCCCTTCTAATTCTAAAGATACTAATAAAAGGACTCGCTTACCCTCCCCGCCTGTATTATGTATAGGGGATTCGGTTTTTGGCTCGGTTAGCAATCTTGCTGAAAGTACAGCTTCCTTACCTTTCAAAGATCAAGGTACGCGGTATTATCGAAGATTGTCGGAAGTTAAAGGAGTCTGTTTGAATCAAGAGAATAATGAACATTTAGAAGTTATTAGTCGGCCCCTTAAACGCATTTCCGGCACGAATTTAGAGGAAAGCAAGGGCGAAAATGATTTGGATAAAAGCAAAAAGAAAATAGATAGGCAATTCGAAAAAATGTTCGGGGTACGAAAAGTATGACAATTTCGAAGACCAAAGAAGTGCTACTCGGCGCACATACTTCAGCAGCTGGTGGGGCTTATAATGCTTTGATAGAAGGTAAGCGCATTGGTGCCACAACAGTTCAATTATTTACTGCAAATCAAAAGCGTTGGAATGCCAAAGCGTTAGATGAAGCTTCGATTGAAAAGTGGAATGAAGCATTGGCTGAAACAGGCCTAAAACATATTATGAGTCACGATAGTTATTTAATTAACCTTGGAGCTCCAAATCCCGAAAATTTGGAAAAAAGCTTAAAAGCTTTTCGAGAGGAAGTGATTCGTTGCAATCAATTAGGAATCACTTATCTTAATTTTCATCCGGGTGCTGCACTCACTGATGATCCACAAGCATGCATGGATCGTATTGTCAACAGTATTTTATCCATGGAAGATGTCGTAGCCAAGGGAAAGACTCGTTTACTTCTGGAGGCTACCGCAGGACAAGGTTCTGCTATAGGATGTCGTTTTGAACAACTTGCCTATATTTTGCATAAAGTTGAGAAACGCGTGCCGATCGGTGTTTGTATCGATACTTGCCACATTTTTGTTGCTGGTTATGATATTAGAACAGCTGAAGCATGGGATATGACCTTAAAAGAATTTGATCGCATTGCAGGACTTAAACATCTTTATGCCTTTCACGTTAATGATACAACTAAGGATATTGGATCGCGTGTTGATCGCCATGCCCCTTTAGGTGAAGGTAAAATTGGAATGGAATGTTTTCGCTTTTTAATGCAGGATCCTCGTGTTTCCGCCCTTCCAAAGTATTTGGAAACGCCAGGAGGTCCAGAATTATGGGATAAAGAAATCCGTATGCTTCGCGAGTTTCTCTAATACCAATTTACTTTTTTTCTTTGGTATTAGACCTAAATGCATTCCAAAAACCGATTGTCGACTGCGTTTAGGTATAAGTAGAATTTGCAAACTTAAAATTGTTTAAAATCATTGGGAGAACAGCAATATGCGCATTAAAATTAAACAACTTAAACACTTAGAGCCGGGACAACCCTCCCTAGTTGGTACAGATGTTCAGATTAAAGGATGGGTGAGAACTGTTCGTAATCAAAAAACCTTTGCCTTTGTGGAAATTAATGACGGATCTACATTATCAAACTTCCAAGTAGTAGTAAACGCAGACTTTACCAATTATCAAAAAGTGGTTGATCAATTAACTACAGGTGTTTCTGTGGCAATAACTGGAACTCTCGTGGAAAGTCCAGGTGAAAATCAAACCTTTGAATTACACGCTAAAGAAATTTCTGTTATTGGAATTTGTGATCCGGAAGTGTATCCGCTGCAAAAAAAGCGACATTCTTTTGAATTTTTGCGCTCTATAGCGCATTTACGCCCTAGAACTAACACTTTAGGAGCTGTAGCACGTGTGCGCAATGCTTTAGCCTACGCCACACATATGTTTTTTCAGCAACGAGGTTTCTTATACGTCCACACGCCCATCATTACTGGAGCAGATTGCGAAGGAGCAGGAGAGATGTTTCAAGTGACAACACTTGATCTTGAGAATCTTGCCCGCAATAAAGAAACCGGGAAAATTGATTACACAAAAGACTTTTTTGATAAACCTACATTTTTAACTGTATCTGGTCAGCTGAATGCTGAAATTTATGCTTGCTCATTATCTGATGTTTACACTTTTGGTCCAACTTTCCGCGCTGAAAATTCAAACACCTCCCGCCACCTTGCTGAATTTTGGATGATTGAGCCTGAAATGGCTTTTGCAGACTTAAATGACGATATGGATTGCGCTGAGGCTTATATTAAATTTATTTTAAAATATGCTTTGCAAAATTGCGCTGAAGATTTGCAATTCTTTGATAAATTTGTTTCAGAAGGTTTAGTAAAGCGTTTGCAACTCGTTGTTGATACGCCTTTTGAGCGTGCGACTTACACTTACGCAGTGCGTATTTTAGAAAAATCAAATAAAAAATTTGAATATCCAGTTAGTTGGGGTGTTGATTTGCAA
>JACDGH010000185.1 GCA_013815395.1 Parachlamydiaceae bacterium | reverse complement strand
GCATAATACTAGCCCATGCGTGCAGTTCCGGAGGAACAAACCGTGGGTATATGCCCACAATGTATTGTAGCCCCGGCGGGGCGATATAAGAATGGAGGTCAAAATCCAACAAGGGATGTCGTGAGAAAAAACTCCCCTACAAACACAGTAGTGTCTGGTAGAGCAAATTAATGTATCTGTCTACATTTGACGCTTACAGGGGCTTCGCCAAAGACATATTATTTGACTCCACGAACATGATGTGTATATGAGAGCATTGAAGCAGACAATTCATATAAAGTCTGCTTCTTAAATTTCAATAAACCTTGGTCGAACTTGAAGCTAATTATTGGGTGGATTGGAAACTTATTCACCTTCACTTTTTTTCTATATTCCTTTATGCTACTCCTTATTAACCATTTTTCTAAAGGAGACCTCATGACAAAAGAACGCACATTATCTATTATCAAACCTGATGCAGTTGGCAAAAATCATATCGGCAATATCATTTCACGCTTTGAAAAAGCCGGCTTGCATGTCGTTGCAGCAAAAATGATGCAGTTATCACAAGCACAAGCTGAAGGCTTTTATGCTGTTCACAAAGACCGCCCTTTCTTTAAAGATCTCGTGGGCTTTATGATCACTGGCCCAGTATTGGTTATGGCTCTAGAAGGCGACAACGCCATTGCCACAAATCGTGAGATTATGGGTGCTACCGATCCTAAGAAAGCTAATCCAGGCAGCATTCGCGCGGATCTAGCAAGCAGCATAGATGAAAATGCTGTACACGGATCTGATGCCGTAGAAACTGCTAATGTCGAAATCGCTTACTTCTTCAAACCAGAAGAAATTTGCGTTCGCACTCGTTAAGAGCTTTCAATGTTATTATCAATTCTTTGAGAAGATCGGCGCAGTCAAACAACCGTGCCGATCATTTCCTAACAACCAACTTAAACAAGAGATTATTTATGAAGTATTTATTACTAGCTCTATGCACGGTATTTTCAATAAATCTTATGGCAATAGGTCCTATTGCGCCTCCTAATGCGTTAGAGCAAACTCTTTCTATTATCAAACCGGATGCTGTTGCAGGAAACCATATTGGGGAGATCATAGCTCGGTTCGAAAAATCTGGCTTGCGCATCGCCGCTGTCAAAATGCAAAAACTCTCTATAGAGCAGGCAAAATCTTTTTATGCAGTTCACGCAGAATGTCCCTTTTTTAATGATTTAACAACATTTATGGCATCAGGACCAGTTGTAGCTATCGTTTTAGAAGGCACTAGTGCTATTGCAAAAAATCGTGAAATCATGGGGGCAACAGACTTTAAAAAGGCTGAAAAAGGAACATTAAGAGCTGATTTTGCTCAGTCGGTTACAAAAAATACTGTGCATGGTTCTGACAGTATTGAAAATGCAAAAACCGAAATCGCATTTTTCTTTGCACCTAACGAAATTTTCTAATTCATAATGCAGCCCTTTATCTAACCTTAATTTTTGACTGAGTTTTTAACACAAAGTCAAAAATTAAGGTCGAGCTTACATTTTGAAGTCTTGACCAAGGTAAACACGACGCGCTTCGGCATTGTTTACCAGCTCTTCCACGCTACCAGAAAGCATCACTTTACCTTCCGAAACTAGATAACTACGATGAACTACTGAAAATATCTCTCGAGCATTATGATCAGTGATTAGAATGCTAATGTTCTTGGCAGCCAAATGTTCGATCAAAAACTTAACTTCATTCACAGAAATTGGGTCGATGTTGGCAAAGGGTTCATCCAATAGCAAGAATGTTGGGCGGCTTACTAGGGCACGCGTAATTTCTAAGCGTCTACGTTCCCCCCCTGATAGAGATTGAGCTTTTTTCTTCGCTAACGATGTTAAATGCAACTCTGTAAGCAATTCATCAAGTCGCAATTTCCGCTCAGCTCGACGTAAAGGCAAACTTTCCAAAATACATAAAATATTCTGTTCTACAGTGAGTCCACGAAAAACGGATGGTTCTTGCGCCAAATACCCCATCCCCATCGCCGCTCTTTTATGGATGGGGTCTTTGGTGACATCTTGACCGTTAAAAATGACTTTTCCCCCATCTGGCTTGATCAGCCCCACTGTCATGTAAAAAGCAGTGGTCTTCCCTGCGCCATTAGGACCTAATAGCCCCACAATTTCGCCTTGAGACACTTCAAAAGAAAGGCCATTGACTGCTTTGCGTCCCCCATATGACTTGACCAAGTCAATCACTTTTAAGCACACGCATTTTTCCTTTAAAACAGTCATCGATCACCTGTGAATGTTGATGCATTTTTTTCATTTTTTGCTGTATCTACGCATAGTGAAAATCTTTTACGAAGCTGTTCAAATTCGCTTTCGAGTAGACTAAAACGCACATCTCCATCACCTTTAATCGAATCTATTCCCGTAGCTTTGTCTCTAATTATTTTTAGTGCTGGTGCACTAACTTGCAAATTATTGGTTTTATCAAAGAAAAGCACACGACGTGTAGTATTAGAACTTTTGAATAGCATTTCCTTAGTGTGCGGTCTAAAATCCACCCGATCTGCTAGTGCGTACTGTAGGACAACGATAGTTTCATCTTCAGCAGAGTTCAAGCGATTGTAAATTTTTACATTGCCCACCAAGTAAATCTTGCTCACAGAGATTGACCCTTTTAATAAGGCATATTTTATTAAGACCTTATCTGCAAAAATCTCGCCTTGGGAATCTTCAAAGTGCACCTGTCGAGCTTCATCAATATCTCCGAAATCATTTTTATTGGATACTAAACGGGTTTCCATTTTTTCATGATCGACTGTGACAGGGCCTGAGCAAGATAGCGTATGGGAAAAATTTTTATCTTCTTCGCGATAAGTTAAGACTGTTTCACTCAAAGATTCTATAGCCTTAAGGACCTTTTTGTGGTTAACAATATGTTGATAGAAGCGCACTTCATGCGGAGTTTCAAGCTTACCCATCCCCTGTTGATTAAGAACCACTTGCTTGCTCAAAGCTAATACACCCGCTAGATCATCCCAAACTAATTTTTCTGCCGAAAAGTCAATTTGCTTTATACCCTTTGCACTGTCATTTCTTTTTAAGGTTCCTTTGGGATCATTGAAAGTGAGTTGCAGTTTAACAGTATCGATTCCAATTTGATCAGCTCTGATAACATCACCTTCTAGATTGGATACTTGACAGGTACCATCGACTTTTGCTGATTTCATGGTAATGATGCCCGGTAAAGCTCCAGCTTTTTCAGCTTCCTTATCTTCAGACATCCGTTGATAGATGGCATGATCTGCAATTACAGTGAAATCATTATTATAATTAACAGTCACTTGCTCATCAGCAGTTAAAGCACTCACATTATTTTTAGGCAGTTTTTTATCACCTTTCATTTCTTTTGAAGCAAGCCGAATAGTCATTCGGCGACTTTTTACATTCAAAGGAGCAAGCGCAGTTTTGCCTTCCTTCTTTTCCACCTCACTTTCGGTGTAAGTGACAAATTCCTGAACTTCGTTTCCAAAAAAACTGCCTGTTAAAGCTTGATAATCGACTTCGGCTTTGGCGCAAGAAAGCACCTCTCCATCTCTAAAATTTAATTTAACACGATCGTGCATTTCCAATAACCCAAAAGGCCCGAATTCTTTCTTTTTAGCAGTATGCAAAGTCATGTGATTAGCGGAAATAGTGCCAAGCATATGCTCGATGACCACATTGCCCTGAAGAATGATATTTTTACCATTATAGTCTGCAAGCTCTGAATCAATTATCAACATTTCTTCTTCAGGAATGTTCGATTGCAGAGTTATAGGAAAGCTGCTAAAGATTAAACTTGCTATGACATACTTGAAGATATTCATAGCCCTCTTCTTGGTGCATAAAATTTGGCTTTAAGCTTATAGGCCTTAAAATTAATGCCATTTCCTCCGAGCGAAAATTCTACCCAAGTGGCCACACCACCCATAATAGGATACATTGATTTGGCTGCTTGCTCAATAGAATGTCCCGAAGCCACGTAATGGGTCACCCTGACGTCTTCAGCAATAAATTGACTGTTTTTATAATAGTAGAAAGCTACATCAGCTTTTACTAAACGAATAACCTGCATAGGCTTTGCACTGGCATCCATGCTGATTATCCAGGAATTGGCCTCTTTCGGATCAGCATGCTTAATTAATAAACGTCCATCTTCTTGCTTCAATGCTTCTCGTCCATCCGAAAGTTTGTAAAACAACTCTTCCTGAATGCAACAAACGACATCATGCATCTGCTCAACAACTTCAGTCTGATCATCATGATGATCAAGAGCTAGCTCAGTGCGCGCACTTTGCAAGCGCATTTGTAGACGCTGACCATTTTCGCTAAAGAAAAAATCCTTTTCAACACCTTCACGTCTTTGCCTAGAAGTATAGTTATTCCCTAAATCATCCTGACTCTGCATCAGCTTATGATAAGCTGCTTCGCTACTCGAATCGAAGTTAGCCAACTTCATCCACAGAAAAGCTACCACTCCAACAAAAAGAATACAGACAGCAGCAATTGTTTTCGTAAAATGTAAACTCGTTATTTTGCTGCGATCTTTAATTTTATTCATGCCCTACAGCTTCATATAAGCGTTCTAAAATATCTAATAATTTCGGTAAATCCTTGAAATCTAAAACTGATGCTCCATCGCTCATAGCATTCAAAGGGTCGGGATGAGATTCTATAAATAAGCAATTTGCTCCCACTGCGATGGCAGCTTTGGACAATACAGGAATAAATTCGCGTTGTCCACCCGAGCTCCCCCCAAGACCACCCGGCAATTGCACAGAATGGGTAGCATCAAAACAAACAGGTACTCCAAAAGCTTGCATAATCGGAATAGCGCGCATGTCGTTTATTAGGTTGTTATAGCCAAATGTAGTACCGCGATCTGTCAAAATAATTTTTTCATTTCCTGTTGCCCGTATTTTTTCCACTATAGTCTTCATATTCCAAGGAGCCATGAATTGCCCTTTTTTAACATTAACCACACAACCAGTTTGGGCGATTGCAACAGTTAAATCTGTTTGACGGCATAACATTGCAGGGATTTGCAAGATATCACAGACCTCGGCCACCGCTATAGCATCTTGTGATTCATGGACATCAGTGATGATGGGAAGATCGAGTTCATTTTTTATTTTTTCTAGAATGCGCAACCCTTCATCCAAACCAGGACCGCGAAAGGAACCATAAGAAGATCTATTTGCCTTATCGTAGCTAGATTTATAAATGAAATTTATATTCCTTCCGCTAAAAGTTTTCTTTAAAGCTTCGGCTGCTTTCATGGCATGCAGCTCATTTTCTATTACACAAGGGCCGGACATTATTGCGAGAGGCTGACCTTTGCCAATAAAAAAATTTTTCACAGGAACGCGATGCATAATTACCTCTATAAATTTTAATAATCAATAATCGTTAATTTTAATTCTTAATATTTTATTACTTGTATGATCCGGAAAGGTTCGCATGAGTTCGTTGAGATCCACATGCTCCCCCTTATCGACGCAATTGGTTTCAGGAATAAAAACAGTTTCCGTTAAATCCAACAATGGCT
>JACDGH010000184.1 GCA_013815395.1 Parachlamydiaceae bacterium | reverse complement strand
CTATTAAGGTTGTCTCTGAAATGGGGGGGGTCATAATGATTTCCCTGTTAAAGTTTTTTCTAATAGTAGACTTTTTATTTGTTTTTACTAAATAACTTGATTCGATGGAAACTGGAGCTCAAACTCTTTAAAAAAAACATGACAAAATTATTGCATGAGAATTGTTCTTCGAGTGCGTGGATTTGCTACACCTTTCTGCCAAACTCTTAAAGCTACAATAGAAGCTTTGTCAACTATTTATATTATGTGCTTAAACTCTAATGCCTTTAGGATATACTACAGAATTTTGAAAAGCTGGTTTCTGCTGTTTTAGAGGGATTTGTGATTTCATTGTTATCAATTAGGTTTGAAGCTTCTACTAATACGCCGTCTGCTTCTTGACAATTTTCAATTATAGATTTTGCTGCATCTGTTTTTTTAGGCTCATCTGCGATTTCCGAAAAATGGGTGATGTTTTGAGGGAGGATAAATGTATTATTTAAAGACAGTGTCGGATTGAATCGAGATTTTAATACAGATAAAATCCTTTCATCAGCAGAATTTTCTGCATTTGGATCCCAAGTGAGAAGGAGTACTCTTGCTTGGGTACTCTTGGAATGGAATTTCCGATATGGGACCTAAAGGAATTTGTTTTTTTTAGAGTAGATTCAAATTCAACTTTTTTAGTGATTAGATTTGCTATGATTTTTTTATACTCAATAAGAACTTTCGCTATGTCATTTGCTATATTTGTATTTTGCTCAGAAATTTCTTGAAATGCAGCATTGTATTCTCTAACCTTGTGCATATGGTTTTCTAAATGATTTTTGAATATAGCTAAAACTGCAAATGTAATCTTTGAAGCGTGATTATGGCCATAATTGTTTTTGTAAACTTCTAATAACTTCGAGGCAGTGTTTTTGTCTGCCAAAATATTTGCTCGTAAATGCACGGAAGATGATTCTATAGGTAGTGTATTAAGTGAATTCATAACAATCTCCTTGATATTTTTTTGAGTCTTAAAGGTGACAACGCATAAGTCGTGCAGGCTATATCTATAAGGTATCTAGCTAAAGTTTAAGTTAATTATATGAATTAATCATTTTCTTTTTAGCCAGCTCAAGTTTGCGAATAATGCCAATGCGCTCATTACTCTGTATGAATTCCTCTATGCCATATAAATACGTTTGATGAAAGTTAAATCTTAACAAAATTTCATAATTAATGAATCAAATGGGGATAAAAATGAGAAAAGTCGAAGCATCTAGCGTTAAGATGTTTATCAACTAATAAAGAAATACAAATGGTCATTAGTCAATTTCATTGACTTCATAAATGAGGTGGCAAGCTTTTTTAGCGACAATGTCACTTCCTGCTACCATGGCAAGGCCTATTTTACCTCCTAAGGAACTTCCGGTAACATTTAAGGCAATAGAAACAAAATCAATACACCCTTTTATATCGCCGTTATGAAATTTTTCCTTATAAGCTTTGGCGACGTTATAGGCAATCGATTCTATCATTTCATCTATTTCTGCAGGTGGCATGGAATTTAGAGTTGATGGATCCATTTTCTCTAAATTTTCTATAATTAAAGGTTTTTCAATCGGAAGATCGGGGGTATCAGGGTGCCAAGATGACATGTCGTTCCTCTAAAAAAATAATTATAAATCAGAGGAAAACATTATGGCTGCTTTTCTCTGATTATTATACAGGTGCTATTCTAATATTATAAATGATAAGTTGCAGCTATCGTTTTTGCTAGTTTATTGGCATCTTCGGCAAATTTGCGTATGCCTTCTGCCAGTTTTTCGGTGGCCATGGGGTCTTCATTTAACATCCATCGAAAGCTGCTTTCATCTAGGCTCAGTTTTGAAAGTTGATGATTTTTAGCATCTACTATATCTAGCTTCTGGGTCACAATGCCTTCGCTGTTAGCTAATTCTTCAAGAAGAGAAGGGGCTATTGTGAGGAGATCGCATCCTGCAAGTTCAATAATTTCTTCCATGTTGCGGAAGCTAGCACCCATCACTTGAGTTTTGTAATCGAATTTTTTCAAATAATTATAAATCTCTGTAACAGAAACTACGCCAGGATCTTCGGCGGGTGGATAAGAGGATTTTCCGGAACTTTTTTTATACCAGTCTAAGATACGGCCGACAAATGGAGAGATTAAAGTCGCTTTTGCTTCAGCACAGCCAATAGCTTGAGCTAGGCTGAATAGAAGAGTCATATTGCAATGAATGCCTTCTTTTTCTAGTTGTTCAGCGGCTTTAATTCCTTCCCATGTTGAGGCTAGTTTGATAAGGATACGTTCGCGCGGGATGCCATTTGATTCGTACAATGCAATGAGGAAACGAGCTTTTTCGATGCTTGCATTAGTGTTAAAGGATAAGTGTGCGTCCACCTCAGTAGAAACTCGACCGGGGATAAGTTTAAGGATCTCTAATCCAAAATTGACGAAAAGTTTATCCATGAGCAAGGATGTCTGATCTAAAGTCGAACGAGCATTTGATTTACTATATGCAATGGCTTCTTCAATTAAATGATTGTACTCGGGTTTTTGGGTAGCCGCTAAAATAAGAGAAGGATTGGTTGTGGCATCGGTTGGAGAATATTTTTTTATTGAAGCTATGTCGCCTGTATCAGCAACAATGGTGGTTATTTTGCGAATGTTTTCTAGTTTATTCATAATAAAACCCTGCTTAGTTTGTTAAAGGGCAGATGTAAATTGTTGGTCCTGTATTGGTTCAATGCGAAAAGCAATAGAAATGGTTTGGCCATTCATCATTAGCTCTAAACTTGAAGATAATCTGGTTAGTAAGAGCTTATAAGGAACCTTAACATGATGTGATCCAACGTCCACGCCCACAAATGCATTTCCAAGAATTTCTTCCGCATCATGAATTTTACAACAAAGAGCTTCGAATTTCTTTATTTGTCGCATTAATATAGGATCTGTAAAAGCATATTTTTTTGAACATGAGGCACAATCAATAGAAGAAGAATGATCCAAATCAAATATCGAAAAATGAATAGGGGATTGACATGAAAGACATTTAAAATAGAGAGAATGACCTTTTTTCATAATAAGATCCTTAGCAAGTGTTAAGTTCGAAGGGCATAATGTCTCATATGACCTATACTGCTAATATAACATTTCTTCTCGCATTAAAACAATCAATTTCACCACCCACAAATTTTGAATCAAACACAATTGACGCTGAAGCAGCTCGAATTGAATAACTGCGAATTTATACCTAATGAATTCGAAAATCGGTTTTTTAAAAAAAATCTCGCAACATTCCATTACGTTTTACTGAATGTGTCATGAAATCACCCTAAGATTGAGCATCAAATTTATTATAAAGGTACTCATCAAGATCAATTTGATGAGTTTATCTTACTTTTATTGAATGATTGTACTGTAGCAATGTTAATATTATATGAAGATGTCGGAAGATAATAAACTCGAAAAAAAAACATAAAATTATTTCTTAATATAACTTTGCTAGTTTAAGCTTATGTAATAAAAATAAATTGTTACAAATTAATTTAATTGTATAATAAAGATATAGAAACAATTTTTTATGGAGAGGTTTTTTATGTCACATAATGTTGGAGACGCCAGTTCAAAACCTGTTTTTCCTGTCAATCAATCAGAAAAAGGAAGGGTGAACAAGTCCAAAGCTTCCAAAGTTTCACATAAAAATACAGCTGCAGCGCATTCAAAAGCCAGCGAGCTTTTCGATTTGGAACAGCCGCAAAAAATGGTTGAATTAAACCCATTAAAAAAAATAACTAAGGGGCGCTCATCTCCAGCAGATCCCGTGCAGAAAATAGCCAACTCACCTTTTGATCAAGAAAGAAATGCCCATGTTGAGGAATTGTCTGCCAGCTTATCTCAGTTAAAATTATACCCGGAAAAAGTCGCAGGAAAGCCTACTAGCCCTTCACCCCAAGCTGAACTCCCTAATTCGGCTCAGACGATGGACACTTCTGAGGATTTAAGTCCTTTTGCCAACGTTTTAATGGGTTTGAATGAAAATGAAGTTGCAGAAGGTGAGCAATTTCAAGGCATGGTTGACGACTTAGTTGGTTTTGATCCTTCAAATTTACAAGCCGTTGATGTAGTAATGGGACAGGGCAGCGACGATTTTTCGACACCTATGGATTGGCAGTCAACTTGGAGAGGATTTGGACAGGTTTTAAATGTCTTAGAAAAGATTGAAACAAGATTTCAATTTGTGGAGATGCCCGATTCTGAAATGCCAGATGCCGCTGTGGAAATGAGGATTTCTGATGATTTCCTTGCAGATGAGGAGATGTCACAAGCTGATGAGGAAATGTCCCCTGCAAGCGAAACACCTGTTGTTGATAAACGAGGCGAATTTCCTCCTCCTCCTGTTCCTTCTTCCAACCACGAAGCTTCTGCGCCTGTAGTTTCAATACCATCTAACCGTCTTCCTCCCGATGCCGCTAAAGATGCGTTGCTTATTCCTTCTGCTGCCGTTAACCCTCCTGTTAGATCAGGGCGGCCATTTGTGGCAACGGTTGCTCAATTTAGGCCATCTACGAGGGTGATTCCACAGGTCGGATTTAGTCATCTACATGGATTAGAACAAGCTAAAGGGTATATGCATGTCAAAAAGTATGATGCCGCCCTCCTTCTACTTTCTAAAATTTATGTTGGTAGTTCAAAAAAAATGGAAATTTTAGAGCTGATGGCGGACTGCTTTATCTCAACAAATCGAACAGCAAATGCTATGGATTTGTTGCAAACTATAGCTCATCACGATAAAAACAATTTGCAAATAAAAGAAAAGATTGCTGATTGCCTCACAAAGCAATCTCAATATCTCAAGGCTAATTTAATATACACTGTCATTAGCAAAAAAATAAACCCTGCCCAAGCGAATGCGTTAAAAATAAAAATAGCTAAGAATAACGAATTATTAAAAAGTTTAGAGACATGGCCTGTATTTGAGGAATTGATGACCAAATTGGGTATTGATAATGGGGCAAAAGTGACCCAAGATCAGCTGACCTTTATTCGCGCCTTTCTAAGGTCAATCAATCCACGTGCCTATCTCATGTGGGATATTGAAATGAACAAAGTGAAAAGAGCAACCATTCCTGCTCTTGAGGGCGATGCCCAAGTAAAAAAATACCCTGTGTATCTGGAAGATGGATCTATATTGACAGATGCTTCCGGTGCAACTATTCATCTTTATAAATCAGCAGATCTTTCTTTACTGACACATTTTACTAAACCCAGCTTAGCCACGATGATTTTAGCTTCTTTAAATGCTGAAAAACAAAGAAATCCTGGGGAAAGTGACCCATACTCATTTTGGAAAAATCAATACAAGGTGTGTTGTTCTATGCTTAAACAGGGTTCTAAAAGTTTTTTTAGCACTACAGGGGCTCCTGGAATTGGCTTTGCCACTTACGTCCCTGATCCATTATCTAATATCATTCACACGTGGGGTCAGGATTGCTATACGCCTACTTACTTTAGTGCTCCCGGAGTTACTGCTGTCACTGGTCAAAGTGGTAAACAGAAGGCATTGGATTATAATGAGTTTATGATCCGATTTCAACCCCTCGCATCCTATATATAT
>JACDGH010000183.1:418-5623 GCA_013815395.1 Parachlamydiaceae bacterium | reverse complement strand
ACATACTTAGCTCTTCTCTTTGCAAATTGACCTTCTGCAGAGTAACCATCATGGCCCATTACATATATTCTTAGCTTATGACCATATTTCTTTTTCCATTGATAACCAATTGCTACGGAACTATCTAATCCCCAGTTGTTATTTTCATTATTTGTAAAGTAAGTAGCCACATAAGGGATACCTTCTACACAAAATGCTTGAATTTTAGCAAAATTTAAATGGTAGTTAAATCCGTAATAAACATTATTGGGTTTAACTTTAAAGCTATCATCAGAGCGCAAAATTCGAGAGTATCCAAGAAAAAGTACAAATCTGTCTATTGGTTCAAAACCTAACGTAAGATCTAATCCTTCCATACTTGGATTTTTGCGTTCTATATGCGGATGTTCAATAATGAATTCATCCCCAAGGTGAGAAGATTGATGAAAAATACGCAAACGTGCAGAAAAGTTGTTATGATAATAGGTGAGAGGAATTGAAATATAATAATCAGCATTAATTAGTGATAAAGATTGAACTCTTGCTTCGAAAAATGCCCATACGCATGCTTCTATTCCAAGGTAAAGTCTTGCATTCGTATTTATTTTAAATTGATACAGTGAAAATTGGTCACCGATGGAGATAGGTATAGTACCTTTAAAAATCTTATCGTAACTTCGGTACCCGAGAGAATATCCAAGGATGTGAGGCTTAGCTAACATTGTTGGAAAGAAAGAATTTAATGCAGGTAAAAAACCATCTTCTTCATAAGTCACCTTTAATACACTTATCTCCTTATCTAATTCGGTAGTAGGTACGTAATCCTTTGTGGGGGTGAATTGAATGGTACAATCGTCGCAACAACTTTCCAGAAAGATTTTTATTTCTTCACAATTTAAATTTTCAGGCCAGCTGTAAATGATAATATCGTTAGCTTTAAGATCAAAAAGAATGTTAGCATTAGGGAAATTATCTTCTAATTTAGAATAAATGTATCCTTTCATAAACTCTGGTGAGTTAGGTGGCGTGGCCATTAAAAAAAATGGTAGTGCACAGCTTAAAATAATAAGTGAAAATATTTTTTTCATAATTGTTTTTTTTGTTTCTTGGTTAAGGTGTTTACTTTGTGAAGTGAAGGAGATTATCATAACCGTAATAAAAATGAAACAATGGTTTAGAAATCCATGAATATTTTCAGATATCTCGTTATTCGGGACATTGTTTTGCTAAAGATTTTCTTAAATCTGAGAGGGCTTCTGGATTGTGGTTACGTTGCTTGGTTAAAGCTTCGACAATGCGAAAATGAATCCAGGCTTTGTTATAATCCAATCTTTCGGCATATAATGCAGCCATGTAGTATTCTACAGTTGCATTTGTCGCGTCGAGTGCGTGGTATTGACATAATGCTTCCAGTGCCTCTGCAGTGCGATGGAGTTGAAGCCACGAACCGGCAAGATTAAAATGAGCTTCGCGGCATTTTGGATATTTTTGAATGGCTTTAATAATTGCATCGCGCTTGGCTAGAATAGATTCACGTTTTTCATCGACTTGCATAAAAATAGCTTTTACACCATCAACGCCAACATTTCCATTCAGGAAATCTTCAGCTATTGTATCCCTGGAGACAGCGTCTTCAGGTAGGTAATCGACAACTTGCTGGAGCAATTCTTTGCCTTGATCAATATCGCCTTTGAGAAGAGTATTGAGCCCCATTAGTTTTATAAGCAATTTATCTTCTGGCAAGTATGGGAGAGCTTTTGCATAAGAAGTGAGTGCTTTATCGTGTTGACTTCTTTCCCAATAAACAGAGGCTTGATTGAAATGCGCTAAACCAACCACTTCCTTAACATTCCTTTGCTGCAGCAAGATGGTATCTACTCCGAGATATTTTTCATCTAACAGATGAATTCCGCGCGCAGTGGTTTCAATATTAATCACTTGATCCCCTTCTTGCCATCGAACAAATATGTGTCCAGGGGGAGTGATCATTTGCAAATTCAGATCTAATCTTTGCGCCAAGCAAATATATAAAATAGAAACGCCTAAGCAAACACCTCGTCTAGAGTCTAAAACAGAAGGTAAAAAGGTGTAGAGGTCGACATCTTTAGCAAATGAAGAGTGGGGGGGGAAACGAAATCCCATTTCTTCGAAAATAAATCGATTGATGGCCCGAATTTTTTGAGAAGGAAGTGCATCCAAAGATGTTTTTGTTAAAATTTGTAGAGCCATAAGATCAATGGTGGCTTCATAACTTTTAATTTTTCGGATAGCATCTGGTTCATTGCCCAATTGTGTAAGAAGGATTGCTCTGGCAAGGTCAATTTGATGGGGTTCAAGTTTAAGGATGAATTCTTCACTAGCTGCTTGATAGCCCGCAAGGTTCCGGTTGCGCAAACGGCTTGATATATTGTTGATGACTTCAAGCTCTGCATCACTCAGTTCGAGTGAAGGGGTGTCGGGATGTTTATTAATTAAACCTACAATGCTATTTATAGAAGAAGCCAATGAGGCTGGCAAAAAAATAGGATTAGTGACATTTTCCTTTCCAGTTAACAATCGATAAGCATCTCGAAAGGCTTGTTGTCCTTCAGAACTTTGTGGATAAAGTTCATAAAAAGCTAAATGTTGCGGTAGAGAATAAGGATCAAGACTATTGTATAAGGCTCGTAGTTTTGGAGATGAAGACTGCTGTGCTTCATATGCACTTGCCTGATTATAACCTATTGCAAGGAAAGACAAAGCGAATTTTAATATGCTGATTTTCATGTCGATGATCACGTTGGCATTTTAGAACTATTATTTTTATAAAAAAAAATTACGATAAACAAGTGTTATATTTTGCCAGTGAAATTGAATAAAAGCCAGTAGCATTTTAGCTTACGGCATATTTTATAATTTTCAGTTGTACAGCTACCCTATGAGTTTAATTCGATTTCCTATTCTTTAGAAAAGTGGATAATTTTTTCATTGGAGTTTTAAAAAAATTTAATAGTGACGATTGATGGTCATTTTCCTCAAAAGGTTCAAGTTCGTTGATCTCGAAAAATTTAACATCACCTTTACTAACATCATACATTGCTCCTACGATAGCAATTTTTCCACTTATCAGCAATTTTTCAATAGTCGAGCTATTTTGACGTATTTTATGGATTGTTCTGCAAACGTTTTTAAAAGCTAAGCGGTCAAGATATTTTTGCTTTTGCTCAATTGGCCATTGATTATAGTCTTTACATTCATCCTTATTAATACATTTTTGGATTTCGTCCACTAACCAATCAAGGTTTGCGCATCCCGTGGCTTCAAGAGCGGTCGTATTGTTGCAAATCAAATCAACGGTTGCTTTAATAGCACCACAAGAGGTGTGCCCCATTACGAGAATGACTTTGGCTCCTGCTACAGCACAGCTATATTCAATACTTCCAAGAACTTTTCGACTGATCACATTGCCAGCAAGTCTCACACTGAAAATATCACCTATCGATAAATCGAAAATTAGTTCAACAGGGGATCGTGAATCAATACAGCTTAGGACAACAGCCATAGGATACTGGCCTGTTGATGCAATATTTAATTGCCTAGTTAAGCTGCGGGTTAAATGAACCTCGTTTCTAAAGCGCAAATTTCCTTCTTTAAGGGTTTCGAGCACGCGTTTTGGATCTAAGCCTTCTTGCATTTCTCTACTTGTAAAATCTATATATTGGATTTGATCTTCTAATTGAGAATATTTATCCTGAAATCCTGCTAAGCTTAAAACTATTTTTTTATCATTCTTGTCCTTTTTAAAGTCATTGATTAAATCTAAAATATCGGGATCAATGTAATCCGTACCACTCGCGTTAATTAATACATGACCTCCTGACGGAACACTTTTTAATGTATTCTCCAATGAAGCTTTATTAAAAAAACTTACTTGATTAGGTAATTCGATGTGTAATACTTCTGTTCCATTAGCATGTTTTTCCATAACTTTTTTTATGGGACGTCTAATATTGCTATGCAATATAAAGCAAATGGCGACTGCTAACCCTATTATTACACCCATCAAAAGGTCAGTGAACACAATTGCTAATACCGTCACAATAAATGGAAGGAATTGATATTTACCTTCTTTCCACATTTGTTTTAGTGTTTCGGGACTTGCAAGTTTTAATCCCGTAACCAATAGTATGGCGGCAAGTGCAGAGAGGGGGATTAAGTTGAGCCAATTTGGAATGAAAACAACGCTGAAAAGAATTAGTAAGCCATGGAAAACTGTACTGATTTTAGAGCTTGCCCCAGCATTGATGTTAACAGAGCTTCTAACAATCACACTAGTCATTGGAATAGCGCCAATTAATCCTCCAATCATATTACCGCAGCCCTGAGCAATTAATTCTCTATTTGGATGGCTGCTGCGTTTAAGGGGATCTAATTTTTCTAATGCCTCTACATTTAACAATGTTTCAAGTGAGGCCACTAAAGCTATAGTAATAGCAGCTGTAAATAGGGTAGGATTACTCAAAATATTGAAATCAGGCATTATTAAAAAATCTAATGAGCCTTTGATTGAGTTTGCTACTGGAACTTGAACAAGATGGGCAGGCGTAAGTGACCAAAAAGCACCCATTTTTTGTAAAAATAAATTGATCACAATACTTAATACGATAACGATAACCGGGCTCGGTATTTTTGAATCTTTTAATACTTTGAACTTATCCCAAAGCACCAGTATAAGTATGGATAGAAATCCTATCAAAACAGCGCTTGGGTGCATATCAAAAATAGAAACTAAAAGCTCAGAGAATGTATTTTGATGATCTGCCTGAATAAAAGAATTACCCCCTATTGGGTCTACATCATGTCCTACAAGATGTGGAATTTGCTTCAATACCAATATAATTCCAATTGCCCAAAGTAATCCTTTAATAACACTTGTAGGAAAAAAAGCTGCGACAAATCCAAGTTTGCATATTCCTAAGATCAATTGAATTATTCCCGCAAGGAATACAGCTACGAGAAAGGCTTCAAATGAGCCCAGTTGTTGTATTTGGACAGCAACCACTGCGGTTAGCCCTGCTGCGGGTCCGCTGACACTAACACTTGACCCACTTATTGATCCGACGATAATGCCTCCAATTATTCCTGCAAGAATTCCAGAAAAAAGGGGGGCATTCGACGCTAATGCCACACCCAGGCATAAAGGCAGGGCCACTAAAAATACCGCTAATCCTGCAAGAAGATCTCGAG
>JACDGH010000183.1:0-408 GCA_013815395.1 Parachlamydiaceae bacterium | reverse complement strand
CAGAAATATTGCTTTTGACTGATTGATTCATAGCCACCTAATAAATATATTTTGATTTATGCTATGTATGCTATATCGATCTTTATAAGGCAATACCGTTTTTCTAAATTATGCTAATGAATAAATAAACTAAAATATAGAGTAATCAATGCTGAAATAATATCTTTTTCTTACAAACAATTTATTCAGATTTAACAACCGAGTTTGTTGTTTTTCCTGTAGCACTTTCTTTGTGTAAGGGGGTATGCGTTGTGTCAGATGCACACCGCCGCTCTCTTCAAAGAGTTGAGCAATTTTATAGCCCCGAATATTAATGCGGAGAATATTGCCAAAGAAGATATCTTTATCTTATCAAAGTTTTCGCTTTTATTCTCAATGAGATCATCTACATAATTATGAATCCTACGC
>JACDGH010000182.1 GCA_013815395.1 Parachlamydiaceae bacterium | reverse complement strand
TTGCCCCGGATGGGCGATATAATATTTTTGCGTTTTTAATGTATGATGAGTTATACCTCGCGGGAAGTATAGCGATGGATTGCGATTTCTTTCGACACCAAAGGAAATTATTAAATGGGTATAATCCCATTTTAATCTTTCCTTTGGTTCAGACTCGTCTAGCGAATAGGACAAGCACCGGTGGCACATGATTCGAGCAATTCTTCGTCACGGATATCGATACCGGTGTAGACAATTTCTTTCAGACGGGCTACATAGGTGTCGTACGTCTCTTTTGTAATTACTTCTTGAGGAAGATAAGCATAGCCTAGATCTTCTGCATTTTTGGAAGGATCGTTGCGGAAGAGGAAAGATACACCAACATAACTATCCCAATATTTGAGTAGCCAATCAATAATCCCCGGCACTTCTGAAGGATCGTAAGATACGGTATTTGAAACATTTTGTTCGCACCATGTTTCTTGCAAGAGTCGATACCATTCCAGCTGCTGCACGGCAGATTCTGTATTAATTTCAACTTCTTCAACTTTACCATTTTTGCGGGTCACCATCATTCTAGTAAATGGCACGCTGTCATACCTTACCGGAAATTTCACTAAGACAGATTCCGGCTCATACGGTTTTTCAACAACTGAATACCCGGCATCTCGAAATCGAGCGACTAGTGGATCATGCTTAGAGTAGGTGATGTTATTAAATAGGTATTTCCCTAATGGCATGTGAATGCCTTCCGGCACTTCTCCCCATTCTTCTGTTCCCATGACCTTACTTAAGGTACCGCTTGGTTTGACGCAAGTCACATTTTTTGGCAGCGGCGCATTAAGTTCGTTCGCCATACTATAGGCCGCACTAACGGTAATATTGCGCATGCGTTTAAAATCGTAAGCGGTTAAATCTGGACGGCCCCTTAGTCCAGTCAAACCCACACCGCAAAGGTGCAAGAATTGGTTATTAAGATGCCATGCTTCTTGTAAAATTTCATCGCGCAAATTGACCATGGTTTGCCGGTAATTCATGCGACCAGCTATGAACAGCGCGCGTTCGAGTCCAACCTTATCCCCTTTAAAAGCCAAAACATTAACTTCTGTCAAATTGCAGAAACTTTTATTTCCTAAGAGAATCTCTACACAAGGGTTGCATCCTTTAAACCAAGGAGCGCGTCTTTCAGCTTCGGCACCATTGATGAAGCCTGGCTCGGAACCGCCGGATTCAAGAATCAATTGGAAAAGCCCTTCTAATTCTAAACGCGTGGGCTTAACGCGAAAGAGAAGACTATTATTTGATTGCTGACGATGAGCATTGCCTTTTAACCACCACTCTTTTTTAGCCAGAGCAAATTCATCCCACTCGGGTTGTCCATATTCAAATAAGGCTATTTGCGCCGAACGTCGACTGGATAAAATGGTCCCTAGCCAATTGACAATATCTAAAATATCCATCCGCGTTAAAAGTTGATCGGAGCGGTCGGATAAGATTTTAGCAATCGCCTTAAAAGCTTTTGAAATCTGCTCATCCCCTGAAGAGATCCAGCCATATCCTTTTAAACGCGTGCCGGCTGGGCGAATTTCTGAAAAATCGAGGATTAATGTTGTAGCAGGAAATTTTCCGGCAACTAATTTGCCAATCGCTTTTGCCCAAGCAATTGCTGAGTCGCCCACTTTAATCGTCCACACTTTTGTTTGGGGATCATATGTTTCAACATTATGCTCATAGCCACCTTTTGTTCCAAGCTGTGAGCGAATAACTTTTATTTCGTGAAGGGGACGTCTAAAGCCATTTAAAGTGCCTGTAATGGGGCGAAATCCCACACCGCAACCTTGTAGTAACAACCAAAGCACATCGACCATGTCATATACTGTTTCCACATGAGTATATGAACAGTTAAACATACTTGATTCCCGCTTACGGCTAAGTTGAGTTCCCCCTAGCCATAATGTGCGCCCAGCCACAGCGATGTAGCGATTTGAAACGAGATTGCGCATCTCTTCAAGCTCACCTTCTTCCCTTTCATTCAGAGGGCGCTCCAAAGCACGTTCCCATAGCCAGCGTTGATGGCTAACAACGCGCTCTACAACCTGATCCCAACTCTCAAGTAATGAGTCCCCTTCTTTAATAGGACGATGATAGGTTCGCAAAGCTGTAGCCATAGCTCGCGCTGTCGGTTTGGTCATGACGTACTCCCTCGATTATGTGATTGTCTCTAGTTATGGGTAAAATATAGCGAAAAACACAACCTGTTGTATTAATCTTGAATAAGATCGCAATATCTTGTGTTATTGTCCTGTCTTTATATCGTTGTTTTTGCCATTTAAGTCAACACGGACTTTGTTTTTTAAACCGTTTTCAAACTCTTGCTAGAGCAAATATAAAACTTTGAATATCAATTACATATGAAGTAAATTAGAGCAAGATTTTTTATAAAAGATCTCGTTGGAACTTAGACACATAAAAACATTAAAATATTTTTTAAAAAATCACTTTTACGAATGATGCTAGCTGGGGATCTTTTGGATCAAAATTTTTATATAATGGTATTTTTTCGCGCATATTTAAAATATTTTGCAATGTGTTTTCGACAGATTCGCGATCAAGCCGATGGAAGAAATCAGCAGAAATTGCCACTAAATCTTGGAAATCTTCTTCCAATTGAATCAGGGGCAAAGAAATTTTCACTAAGCGGTCGAAAGTTTCTTTTTCGCCCACGCTGACAAGAAACGACAATAATTCGAGATTATATTCAAAATTGGGGTCTTTAACAGCTTTAGTAATCAAGCGCTGCATCATTTTATTAGCTTCGATAGGATCTGTAGATGAAAGCACGCGCGCGCGCAGAAAATCGAACCATTTTGCTTCTCGCATATATCCGCTAAAGCCGTCGAGAAGTTCAATGGCGTATGAATTGTTGCCATTATCGATCTGTTCTGCTATGTAATCGTATAGAAAGCTTTCAACGTTGTTTGCGCAGCCATCATCGATACAATTAAACGCTTCGATCGGATCAGCACCTTCGTCGTAATTTTCATCAAGAATAACTTGCAAGTTAGCCAGCGCGTCTTGAATAGGCTCAATGTTTTTAACTTGCCCGGAATCGCACAAATGAATTTGCTGATCAAGTTCATCACAGAATATTGAAAGACTTGGTTTTTCCGGCAATAAACGACGCCATAATTCAAAGATCATAAGATAAACTTGATCATGACTTGCCACATCTTCTTTAGAATCTTCTAAAAGGCCATCCGCCAAATCTTCTGGAGAATCGACGTTATCGGCGAAAGCGATAAAAGTCATTTTATCCAGATGAATGCTTTTATCATCAAGCCTTTCAAAAATTTCATCGATAGGGAGAGAGCGATAGTCCTCAACCTGCCATGGTTCCACATCGATAGTAGGATCCATTACCCAATTCATTCGCAAAGAGTTATAAAGAGCACGACGATTCATAAATCCGACATATTTAAATTATTGATAAAACAGGCCTTTCGCCAGACATTATAACATGTCTTGAAATTAATCTTCACATGTATTTTTATCTTGTATTTTTTTAAGCCCTTGCGCTTTTCTCGCTAGTCACTTATTTTACACTTGAGGGACTAAGGCTCTGTAATCCTCTCGTTTATCCAGTTTTCTACTTTATAAACCAAAGATGCTTTTTATGCTGCACCAAAAAAACACTCTTCCATATCGACGTATATTACTGAAACTTTCCGGCGAAATGCTAGTTAATGGTCAACTTCAAGCCATAGATCCCCACGCCTGTCACAATCTGGCAGTTTCTATCAAAGCCCTTCATTCTACCGGAGTGGATATCGGCTTAGTGATCGGCGGTGGCAACTTATTTCGGGGTATGAACTTCCAAACTATGGGAATGAGACGCACACCTGCCGATCAAATAGGCATGTTAGCTACACTTATCAATGGCATTGCCTTGCAACAAGCGCTGGAAAATTGTCAGTGTCCGGCTAAAGTTCTTTCAGCCATAGAATGTCCTAAAATAGCCGAAACATACACTTGGCAAAGAGCGCATGAACTACTTAATACAGGCCATGTGGTCATTTTTGTGGGGGGTACGGGGAATCCTTATTTCACCACTGACACCGCAGCGGCTTTGCGTGCCAGTGAAATCAGTGCCGACGTCCTAATCAAAGCCACTAAAGTTGATGGCATTTACAATAAAGACCCTATTAAATATCCTAATGCCACAAAATACACCACGCTTAACTATTCCCAGATGTTAGCCGAAAAACTGGAGATTATGGATGCTACTTCAATTGCACTCTGCCGAAGTAATCACATCCCAATTCTAGTCTTTAACATGGAACTATTGCGACAAGGACGCGCTCAAGAAATTTTAAACAATCCTCAAATGGGAACATTAGTTAGTGGGGATTAATCAAGTCAAAACCGGAGAACATTAATATGGATATTTTAGGACAAACAAAAGAAAAAATGTTAGCAGCATTAGAACACCTGAAAAATGAGCTTAAAAGCATTCGCACTGGACGAGCTAATCCAAGTATGCTTGACAGCGTATTTGTCGAGATTTATGGTGCACTCATGCGCATCAAAGATGCTGCGGCCATTAATGCCCCTGAAGCACGGCAGTTATTGATCACGCCCTTCGATTCGCAAAATACGAATGCCATCGGCAAAGCTATTGAAAAAGCCAATATTGGGCTCATGCCTATTGTGGACGGGAATACTGTGCGCTTAAAAATCCCTCAAATGGATGATAACGTGCGCAAGGAAATGATTAAACTTTGTCATAAACGTTGTGAAGAAGCAAAAGTTAGCATTCGTAACATACGGCGCGACAGCAATGAGCATGCACGCAAAATGAAAGCTGATGGAAATCTGGCAGAAGATCAAATGAAAAAGCTCGAAAAAAATATCCAAGATCTTACAGATAAGTCATGTAAGGAAGCTGATGACATCTCGGCGAAAAAGGAAAAAGAGGTTTCAACAATTTAAGCTTGCACGAAATTGCCTTAATCTATAAGATTAAGGCACTTTAAACGAAAAGCTCATAAGGCACATAAATGCCCTGACTAAAGTTTAAAGAGCCTATAGAGAAAGTAAATTCTCTCTAAATATGGCCCCATCGTCTAGTCTGGCCTAGGACACCGGATTTTCATTCCGATAACAGGGGTTCGAATCCCCTTGGGGTCAATAAATTAGAGTCTTTAGCTCAGTTGGTTAGAGCACCTCACTTTTAATGAGGGTGTCGATGGTTCGAGTCCATCAAGACTCAAATTACTAAATATCTTATTACTAAACCTGAGTATTTCATTAGTAGAGCCGCACTTTCAGTGCTAAAACGATACATGTCTAAACTAGTCTTAAGCACTGATAAGGGAGACCTAAATAGTTTTTAGCACTGGAGAGGCTGGCAGGAAATGGAAGGAAAATGGATTATTTGCCTTTGGCAAAGCCCCTGGAGTGCGTCGGCTATGTCATCCTACTATTACCCATAAGTCCCCAATTAGTAGTTGACAGGCTATCGGTAGCAAAGCGCAGCAGGAGCTGCGCACTGCTATGAGTTTATTTTGCAAGAGATTACTTTTCAGCTCGTCTTTAAAGTTGGAAATCACCTTCATGCTTACTTCTTAAGCCCTTGAAGCCGTAGTTGGAACGGAGTGAAAACGAAGGCGG
>JACDGH010000181.1 GCA_013815395.1 Parachlamydiaceae bacterium | reverse complement strand
GTCTAACACCTACGCGAATTATGGAAATTTCTAGTACCGAAATTCGGGAAAGATTATCAAAAAAATTGAATTGTGGCCATCTTCTTCAAGGAAAAGTATTGGACTACATAATATTAAATCATTTATACTCACGATAATCAAATAAATATGACAAATCTAGACAATAAAATTATTAATTTAGTAGCTCAAGCAATATATGATAAAAAAGGATTTAATATCCTGGCTTTAGATGTTCGAGGAATATCGAACATGACGGACTATTTCCTTATTGCTGAAGGTACTGTGGGCAGGCATGTGCAATCCCTGCATTTACATATCAAAGAAATACTTTTCCAAGAAAAACTAGTACCTCTTCAAGTTGAAGGTTTAGTCGATAGTGAATGGGTTGTTATGGATTATGGAGATTTTGTTATCCATCTTTTCATTCCGGAAATGCGAGAAAAGTATGCCATTGAAGAACTTTGGAATCAGTCGAAAATTGTTGATTTGGATATCATAGTCTCAAAAGAGTTAACATATCCTCCTTAAAGTGTAATTGGTAGAGGTTTTAATGAAGAAAAAGAGAATTGTCATTACAGGGATGGGGTTAGTATCCTGCTTTGGTTCAGATATAAATGCCTTTTATTCCCAATTGCTAGCTGGCAAAAGCGGTATTTCTGCGATTACTGAGTTCCCTTGTGAGGATTTTCCTACCCGCTTTGCAGGTGTGATCCGTGATTTCGATCCAGGAGAATACTTGGAAAAGAAACAGGCACGTCGCGTGGATAAATTCATATCTTATTCTGTTGTTGCCGGAAAAAAAGCTCTTGAGCAAGCCGGTCTTAATGCCGAAGCGCTAGCATCTCTCAAAAAAGAAAAGTGTGGTGTAATTATTGGTTCGGGTATGGGCGGTATGAGTACTTTTGTTGATGGGGTGCAAACTTTGTTAGAAAAAGGCTATCGTCGCGTCACGCCATTTTTTGTGCCGTTTATCATTACGAATATGGGTGGAGCTTTACTAAGTATGGATTTGGGCTTTTTAGGTCCAAATTACTCTATTTCAACAGCTTGTGCAACAGCAAATAATTCTATCATTGCTGCCGCTAATCATATTCGCATGGGCGATGCCGATCTGATGATTTGCGGAGGAGCTGAGGCCCCGATCAATAGCATGAGTATGGCAGGATTTTGCGCCTGCAAAGCTCTATCTCAGCGCAATGATACCCCAGAGCAAGCTTCTCGTCCCTGGGATAAAGATCGCGATGGATTTGTAATGGGTGAGGGGGCAGGTGTTCTTGTCCTTGAAAGTTTAGAGCATGCCTTAGCTCGTGGCGCGCCTATCTTGGCCGAATACTTGGGCGGGGGGATTTCCTGTGATTCTTATAATATGACTGAGCCTCGACCCGACGGGGAAGGGGTGGCTTTATGTGTGCGTAATGCCTTAGCAGATGGCAGCATAGCGGCATCTTCGGTTAATTACATTAATGCTCATGCGACTTCGACACCTGCTGGGGACATGGCTGAGATATGTGCTTTAAAAAAAGTGTTTACAGAGCCTGAGAAAATTACGATCAATGCAACGATGACTGGACATGGTTTAGGAGCAGCTGGTGGGATTGAAGCCATTGTGACTGTTAAAGCGATTATAGATGGGATCGTACATCCCACAATTAATCTGCAAAATCCCGAGCCAGGTCTTGGGTTTCATATTCCGATACAGGCAGAAAAGCTGGCAATTACGGCAGCTATATCGAATTCTTTTGGTTTTGGTGGACATAATGCCACTATAGTCTTAGCGCCTTACAAAGCTTAACAATTAAATTATAAGGCCGACATGGTCATCGAATACTCCTATGGCATTATTCCCTTGCGCAAGCAAGGGGATGCCTGGATGGTCTTATTAATCCAACATAGTGCTGCTGGTTATTGGGGATTCCCTAAAGGGCATCCCGATGAAGGTGAATTACCGAAAGCTACTGCTACTCGGGAGCTCAAAGAAGAAACTAATTTGGATGTGAATCATTTTCTCACGGATATGATGATAGAAGAGCGTTATCATTTTACTTTTCGTGGTAAGAGCATAGATAAAACAGTTGGCTATCTTATAGCTGAAGTTTCGGGTGAACTAGTGTTGCAGCATCAAGAAGTAAGCGCTGGAAAATGGGTGCGCTTGGATGAAGCTGAGGCGGAGCTAACGTATAATTCCTGTAAGGCTGTTTTAAATAGTGCTATGAGCATGATAAGTCGGTAGCGAAGTCCATTGCTGAAATGGATGGTTGTGGCTTATTTGAAGGGGATAGGGGACGAAAAGGACATAAGGGACATAAAGCACTTAGAATTAGACATTAAATATCATAAAGAAAGGGCCTTAAGATGTCCTTTATGTCCTTTAAGTCCCTTTCGTCTTTTACGTCCCTTACGTCCCTTACGTCCCTTATGTCCTTTACGTCTTTTTTGCCCTTTCCGTCCTTTTCTTCCTTTACGTCCTTTAGTTTATTACACCTATTCATTCGGCTTGTTCTTCTAGTAAAATAATAAATAGTTTATTATTGGTCATTTTATTTTTCCATTGCTTATTTATTTGATGTGATTTAATTATTCAACATTAGCAGTGGAAAATATATAATTATTTATAAATAATATTTTTTTTGTTATATAATTTTAAAATTTGTTATAATTATTTGTATAATGGTCATGCTGATGATAATAATGATGATGATATTCTAATAAACCTTAAAAAGGAAAATATTTTGTATAATAATAATGATATTAAACATACTACTGAATTTAACAATAAATGGCTTAATGCAGTAACTGTTGGATCTCATCTTAAAAAAGTAGCTAAAGCTGCTGGTAATAATGAACAGGAATCAATTAAAGCAAAGATTGCTAGTATTAAGGCAATAATTGCCAATTACGACGATTCGATATCCGCGAGTTCTATGTTCGGGCGTGCCAAGGTTTGGTTCTCAACAGATTCTTCAAAAATCAAAAATTTGAAAAATGAATTAAATCAGCTCTCTAAATTAAATAAACAGATTGCTATCCTATCCAACAATTTGGATAAAATAGGTAATGGTGAAATTTCCGATATTCAGCTACTTTCAATAAAAATTTTAGAGGTGGGGTCTTTTTTAGCTCAGCTCCCCGATGAGCCTAATAATGTTATAGAAAATGTTAGTAATTTAAATAGCGAGTTAGAGAACGTTAAAATAATCCTTAGGAACGATGCTTCATTACGAATAAAAAGTGTCTATGCAAAAGTTATTAATGCTGAAAAGGTTATACAGAAAACGGATAAAGAATTAGAAAAAATAAGCAGGGAATTGGTAAAAATAAAAACGCTTAGCAAATGTATTCACAATCCTAATACTCAATTATTAGATACATCAAAAAATGAATTAGATCAATTAATAGCAACTATAACAAGAAACAGAGAGCTTTTGCCACCACCCTGCATATCACGTTTCAATACAAAATGCAATAATGCAGAGATTTTTATTAATAATCTTAAAAAGGGATTAGTTGGTTCCCTTAATTACGATCAAGCGAAAAAGCTTGTTGATGCTAATGATAAATTAGAAATTCTTAATAAAGAATTAAATAGAATTTCCAAATTTTTCGACGTTATATTACCCAAACTGCTTATCGTTTCTAATGAAAAGCTCGAAGAAATTACACAAACGATAGTGGCCACAAACATGTTATCCGAAAAGGATGGTTACTCACCTGTTAAAGCTATACAAATTCTTGATAAATTTCACAAAAAATCAGAGGCAAAAAAAAACAAGATAGAGAAAGACATGCGAAAGGTTAAAACCGAAGCCGATGTTCTAAATATTCAAAAGAGATTTGAAGTATTGAACGATGAGATCACTAATTTCTTGGGGGCCTTAGGGAATTAAAATCTAAATTCAACGCTATCATTTTGCCTTCTTTTATGCATATTTTAAGCATATTGAAAACGGGCAAATGATAAAACCAATTATTTTTAAATATGTATTGCTTTCACTTATTCCAATCTATCAATTAGTATAAGTAAGATAAGCCCCAGAATTTTTAGAAGACTTATTCAAAGCAGGGTTAATATTTAATTGTCGACCTGCCTGCTGACCTAATAAAGAAGATTCGTGGCAATAGCTTCCATTACTCTTGCTTTTTGATAAGCGGGGATACACCATGTCATTAGCAGCCATAAGCTTCTTTTCAATAACCATTAAAGAATTGGCCAGATCGCTTTCATAACCTTTTTTAAGACTGTTAATCTTATTACAATAGCCTGTAGCAATTCCTAGAAAAAAAGAATTTTTTGCCACCATCCCTTTCAAATGAGTATATTGCTCTTTTGCAAGTTCCCATAAACGGTCTAAATCTGTCTGGAGCACAGCCGCTACGTATTCCGCAATTTCAACATTCACCGCCGTTCCAACAACCTCTAAATAAATATTCTCCTTTGTTTTATTATAAACTGTGTTAACAAAAAAAGTTTTCAATTTTGCCGCAATAGAACGCATTTTTGCGTTTTCGTTTTTTTGTTTTAAAATACGCTTAAGGAAAACTTTTTCCTCGTTGTCATTGTCAGCATAATTAGAATCGATATTGTGCTTCAAAAGTAGTTGTTGCGCCTTGATCATGGCTTGTTCGGATTCATTTTCATTATTACTGGTTGCTAGGGCCATTAACTTCTGTACTTTTCTCAATACAATATTTTCCTGTACCACACCCATATTCATATTGTCATCTAAACAGGTAGTTGCACTAAACACATCTTCCCCCCAACCCATTTCCAGGCAAAATGTCTTAAAAATAGCGCCATGAGGCTGTATATAAGGGCCATAATTGATAAATATCATGTAATGAGCCAACTCATGACGGATAGTGTTGTACAATTCTTCATGGCTTGCATGCATGAGACGCTCGTGAAAGCCTAGTTCGCTAAAATCTGGATCAAAATAACCAAGCATGCTTTTATTATTAAATATCACAATGTTAATAGGATAGGATTTTAACTCTTGCTTGTCGAAAAAGCGATATTTTAAAACTTTTAATCCAATTTCTTCAGATAGGCATTTTTTGACGAAAAATTTAATTTCATTGATGAATTTTATGATTTTTTTTGAATAAACTAACATGGGTAAAACATTGTTTTTGAGTTTTCAGGGAAAATGTCATTCGAATTTATGAATTGATATGATTGCGCATCCTGCGCGGCTGATTGGTAATAATACCTTGTATGGAAAGCGTGATAAGGAAACGTGCTATCTCAGGTTCATCTACTGTAAACGTCCACACATCAATCCCTTTTTGATGCAACATGTGTATTAAATCAGTATCGATTAACTTGTACCATAAGGCTATATGATTGAGCCCTAGATCTAAAAACCCTTCTATATTACCCAATTCCTCAGCAATACCCAATACATTAAGTTTAGGGGCTTTTTTCATTAATTCTTGAATTAGAGGAAGTGAAAAACTACCGAATTTTAAAAATTTATGGTTAGAATCTGTGGTTTTCAAAACTTTAAGAATACTTGAAACCATTTCTTCAGAAGATTCTAATCCTTCTTTAATTTCAATCATTAATGCAGTTCCCTTGGCAATCTTTAAGACTTCTTCCAAGGTGGGAATAGTTTCACCTGAAAATGTATGATCAAACCAGCTGCCAATATCGAATTTTTTTATTTGCTCCAAAGTGAGATCGTATACATTTCTATCCTCACGTCCCTCCGTAATGCGAGCCAACGTAGCAT
>JACDGH010000180.1 GCA_013815395.1 Parachlamydiaceae bacterium | reverse complement strand
CAGTATGGTGTATCAGTTACAGATGCTTGCATGAATTGGCATATGACTGAAGAATTGCTCTATTGGGGCAAAGAGATGCTTGATCAGCTTACCACCCCGCAAGCTTTTAAAACCGGCGTTTACGCACAACTATAAGGAATATATGGCCTCCCGTTTTATTGCCTTGCTTAAGAGCATATCAATATCATTTCCATTTTTGTTACTTTTCTCTCTTTCATCATGCCTATCAAGTCGTTTGGCAGTTTACACCGATTACCTTACGCGCGAAAATTTAGCTAGCTATCATGTAGATACTCCTGATCCATTCCTGAATAGACCTGTAATTGGTCAAAGATTAATTATTACTTGGTCACTTAAAAAAAGGTATTTATTATATCAGGACCTGCACTTAAAGATAGACATTCGCTTTCGAAACAGAAAAGAAGTGAGTTATACCCACTCTTTATTCCATGCAAAGGGAACATATGTTTATGCTCTTATCAATCAAGATTATATCGATAATAAAGGCATTCTCACCTACAAAGTAGAATTGATTGGCGATGGACAAATTTTGGATGAGTGGCGCCACCAAATTTGGAGCAAACTCATTTTGATTGGACAAAATACGCCTTCCACCGAAACTCGAGAATCTTTGGATATAGAATCTGAAAAAGCAGATGAATTTGAAATGGATGATCTTGATTTTTAACCTCACTGCTTTCAGCAAATGGCCCAAACCGTTAAATTAAATTATATTCGGAAGGCCAAATTCTGTGAAATATCAGTTTAAGCGACTTAATATGGCGGAGGCTTCATCTTCGTCTATCAACGTAAATTGTTTGAATTTTTCTTCATAGGCATACACATCACCGGTAGCAATATCGAAATACCAGCCATGCACATTCAGTAATCCTTCGTTCATTTTTTCTATCACTTTAGGATAGGTCTTCACATGTCCCATCTGCTGCAATATATTGATTTGGGATAATTTATTATGATCAGCAAGTTGCTTAAACTTAACATCATCAATAGCTGCATCATCTAGCACACATTCACAGTGCTTTAGCCACCCTTTTAACCCGGGACTATCTAGCTTTTCAATTCCCTCTAGTATCGCTCGCATAGCGCCGCAGTCCGAATGACCACACACAATAATATTTTTAATAGGAAGATTAGTTAAGGAAAACTCAATAGCAGCTTCTTCGGATGACCCTTGGGTTATCCTAGAATCTGAGAACGAGGGGATAAGATTGCCTACATTTCGAATAACAAATAAATCGCCGGGGTTTGTGGATGCAAATAAATTCGGAACAACCCTGCTGTCTGAGCAAGCAATAAATAAAGCATCTGGAAATTGCCCGAGAGCTAGGTGAGCAAATTTTTCTCGATAATTTTCTAGGCATGTTTTTCTAAACTCAACTATACCATTAACTAATTTTTTCATAATACTTGTAAATTCCAAAAAAAATTTATGCGAGTAAGAATCATTATCCCTCATCCTAGCAGTTTTAATCTCCAAAGTCGAGCTTAAGAACAACTTAAGTTCAAAATGAAGTGCGTCAAGTCATATAAATTGACATGATCCACTAGATCCGCAATTCGAAATAAGAATTTTGATATTTGATGAATATAATAAATATGGTATTCATTGAATAAAAAAAGATTTAGAAAAACAGTGATAAATAGGAGAAGTATTATGTTAGAACTCTATATTATACGACACGGGTTTGCCGGTATAAGACTCGAAGATGAAGCTTTGGATGAAGAACGTCCTCTAAAAAAGAAGGGCAAAGAAAAGATGAAAGACATCTCTAAAGGCTTAAAAGAAATGGATGTAACTTTTGATGTGGTCCTCACAAGCCCTTTAGTAAGAGCTAAAGAAAGCGCCGAAATTTTAAATGCCTATTGCTGCAAAAATAACGAAGTGACTGTCACCGACCTGCTAAAACCGGATGCTTCTTACGAAGCATTAGTTAAATTTTTGAATCAGCAAAAAGAATTTGACAAAATTGCCATCGTGGGTCATGAGCCATTTCTGAGCGGTTTCGCTTGTTTTTGTCTTTCAAATACTAAAAACTCATTTATAAACCTTAAAAAAAGTGGTGTTCTTAAGCTCGATGTAGATAAGGTTATTAAGCCGAAACGATGCGCATTGGCATGGCTAATTGAACCTAGGCACATAATTAATGGATAAGAAGTTAATCGTGACCCCTGAAGTTAGCTGGCTGAACTTTAATGCTCGGGTTTTGCAAGAAGCCGAAGATCCTACAAATTCATTAAAAAACCGAATTCGCTTTTTAGGAATTTACTCTAATAATCGCGACGAGTTTTTTCGAAGCCGCATGGCTGCTGTAAAGCAATTAATTCCGTTTGACCTAGTTACAAGAAATAAATCATTTCCAGGCAAAAATTCTCAAAAGATTTTAGAACAAATATATGCGATTGTTTTAGACCAGCAAAGTGATTTTGATCGTATTTGGAAAAAAATTAATGAGCAATTAAAAAAAGATAAGATATTTCTAATTGATGAAAAAACCTTAAATAGTAAACAACAGAAATTTGCAATAGATTATTTTGATCAGGAAGTAAGCCCTTCTATATTTCCTTTTATGATCGAAAATATGCCACACTGGCCTTCATTTGGAGATGATAGTACTTTTTTAGGAATTGCAATGAAAAAAACAATAAGGTCTGCATCTAGGAAATATGCCATTATCGAAATCCCCACAAAAAACCATCCTCGTTTTATTTCTCTGCCTTCTAATCCAGGTGAACAAAGCATGATGTTGCTAGAAGATTTGATCCGTTTCAATTTGCCAAAAATTTTTTTCCATCTAGGCTATACATATTTCAAAGCACATACATTCAAAGTTACTAAAGATGCTAAGATCGATATAGATGATGACATTTCTACTACATTTATACAAAAAATTGAAAAGGGCTTAAAAAATCGTCGTAAAAGCAATCCCATTAGTTTTTTATATGACAAAGCCATGGATAAAGAATTATTGAAATTTTTAATGCAAAAGCTGAACCTCTCCCCTAAAAATATTATTATTCCAGGGGGTAGAATTCGAAATTTTCGCGATTTTATGAATTTCCCTTTAAAATTCTCTGATTGCCAGCCTAAACAAATGCCCTTCAAACACCCTGCACTAGCCAAAACATTGACAGTTAGTGATTTGATTATGAAGCAAGATGTTTTATTACATTTCCCTTACCACTCTTTTAACTCGATCATTAATTTATTATGTGAAGCGGCTATGGATAATGATGTCAAAAGCATCAAGATCACCGCTTATCGCTTAGCTGACAATTCAAAAATTTGCAATGCTTTGATTAATGCCGCTCGAGCCGGAAAACGCGTGCATGTGATTTTAGAATTGCGCGCAAGCTTTGATGAACATGCCAATTTAGAGTGGAAAAAAAAACTTGAAGAAGAAGGTGTGAAAGTTTTTCTAAGTATTCCTCATATGAAAGTGCATGCCAAAATTTGTATGATCACAAAAAAATTAGGTAATAAGATTGTTCAATATGGTTTTATTGGTACTGGAAACTTAAACGAAACAACTATGCTATATTACACAGACCTTTTTTTACTTACCAGTAACCGACCCATTATGATAGATCTTAATCGCATTTTTAAAGCCTTAGAAAATCCAATAAAGAATTGGTTTCAGCTAAGTTTATGCAAGACATTACTAGTAAGCCCTGTGAATATGCGTGAAACATTATCCAGTAAAATTGAACGCGAGATCAAAATAGCTCAGTCTGGTAAACCTTCAAGAATCATTATTAATCTAAATTCAATAAGTGATGCCAAGCTAATAACAAAACTTTATCAGGCGGCTGAAGTGGGGGTGAAGATTGATATGATTATCCGCGGTGTGTTTTGCATTGAGACTAATCGCGTAGAATTTGCACAACCTATAGCTGCCATAAGTATTGTTGATGAATACTTAGAGCATAACCGGGTATGGTTATTTCATAATGGTGGTAATGAAGAAATTTATATTTCTTCTTCAGATTGGAATGAACGAAACTTAGATCACCGCATTGAAATTGCCACACCGATCAGGGATAAGGCGATAAGATCTGAATTAAAACATATCCTAGAAATCAAGCTTAGCGATAATATTAAAGCCCGCAGATTAAACGGATTGCTTTCTAATGAATATATTTCGTCCAGAGGAAAAAAGAAAATTCGCTCTCAATTGGCCATTTATCATTATTTAAAAAAACAAAAGGCTCAATAAATGAAGATAGCCGCCATAGATATCGGAAGTAATGGTGCTCGTTTGAAAATCGTTGATGTAATTATTAATAAACAGAAAATAACTGAATTTAATAAACTATCATTCTTAAGACTCCCCTTGCGCTTAGGTTTTGATGTTTTTGAAAAGGGTGAGATTGGTGAAGAAAATACAAAGCGAATATTAAGTGCAATGCTCGCTTTTAAAAGCTTAGTGTCTTTTTATGACGTTAAATCTTTAAGAGTGTGTGCTACAAGTGCTATGCGCGATGCAAAAAATAGTAAGCAAATTGTCGAAATGGTTGAAAGTCAAACAGGTCTTAAAATTGATATTATAAGTGGAGATGAAGAGGCGACTTTAGTTCATGAAAATCACATCGCAGATAATATGGATAGAAAACATGGATATCTCTATGTCAATGTGGGCGGCGGAAGTACCGATTTAATATTTTTTATTGATGGCAAATTACGTTATAAGAAATCTATTAATATTGGTACAATTCGCATTCTGAAGAATGCAGTCAAAGAAAGCGATTGGAACACCATGAAAGATGAGTTGAAAAATAATATTAAAAGCAATTTACCAATGGTTGCAATCGGTTCAGGGGGAAATATTAATAAAATATTTTCACTCAGCGAAAAGAAAGAAGGAAAACCTTTATCTATAGAACTTCTTAAAAAGTACTATAAAGATTTAAATACACTTTCTGTTGAAGACCGCATGCATCTCTTTGGTCTTCGTGAGGATCGCGCTGATGTGATTGTGCCCGCTCTAGAAATTTATATTAATTTGATGACATGGACTAATATTCAGAAAATTTACGTACCCAGAATTGGTTTAGTGGATGGAATGACACACGCACTTTATACAGAAATTATTAATAAAGGTTAGTGTTAGTTTTTTCTCAGAAGAGAAAAACTCATTAACCTTATTTATCCTTGCTTAGCTGCTTGCGAATCGATTTCAGTTCTTGCTCATGTTGCGCAGTCGTCTTGGGAAATGTTAGGTGAAGTTCGTTGAATGCCTCAAGGATAATTTGGGAAACAATCAATCGGGCATTTTCCTTATCATCTGCAGGAACAATGAACCAAGGTGTTTGATTAGTACTTGTCGCGCTAAAGCATTCTTCATAAGCTTGCATGTATTTCTGCCACTCTTTTCTTTCTTGAATGTCTGAGATGGATAACTTCCAATTTTTGTCGGGCGCATCGATGCGTTCAACGAACCGTTTTTGCTGTTCTTCTTGTGAAAGATGGAGATAAAACTTGATGATGCGGGTGTCATTGCGGTGGAGATGATCTTCCATGTCCACAATCGAACGATAGCGATCATCCCAAATTTTCTTTTCATCGTGCAATTTTTCTGAAAGTCCTTGGCTCACTAGAATCTCCGGATGCACTTTTACGACGAGCACCTCTTCATAATAGGATCGATTAAAGATACCGATGCGACCCCTTTCAGGTAGACGACAGGTCGTGCGCCAGAGGAAATCATGCTGCAATTC
>JACDGH010000179.1 GCA_013815395.1 Parachlamydiaceae bacterium | reverse complement strand
TCAAAGGCGTGTGACACCCTGATTGACTTACTTGATAATGCAGAATCAGAGTCAGTTCGGCATAGAGTAGCGATTGATCTTTTGAATATGAATCTCAAATATATGGAATTCAAAGACATCGAGCAGAGAATCAGAAAACTAGAGGATACCATTACAGAATAGGAGAATGCTTATGTTTCATAAGATACGATTAAATAGGTTAGAGAAGATGGGAGCGGACGGTAGACTATGGGCTTTGATCGGCATCGGTAAACCCGTAGATGCTCAACATCAAAGGATGTTAGAGATACAAGCTCGCCACAGTTTCTATGCTTCTGGAGGTAATAGAGAAGCGTATATTGCTTTTCTGCCATTTGATTCTTTCCCTGATGGCTTGTACTGCTATGTAAAGAAAAGCGAATTCGTTAAAGCGATTGCAAACAAGACAAAGAATCCAACTGAAAGGTTGATGGGACTCCCAGGAGATGGAATTAGCACCTTGGAAAAACAGAGGGGGGTATGCTACTTAAATAGAAGCAGTACTTGTTCGTATTTATGGAAATCGTCCTAAAGATAGATTGCTAAAAAAAATTCCAAATTCGGTAAGAACCTTTTTTAGATCATACATACCAGAGACTATTTTAGCTTAAAGGATTTAAATTATATTTGTGGAATTAAAAAATATTTAGCTTATTTTGGTCTGTTAAAACAGATAATCGTTTGTCACAAGAAATTAAAGATAACTAATAACGCTTTAAAGCTAATTCCTCAATTTATCAGCTTCGGGGTGTTTTATCAACTTTCTCACATTCATTCTTTAAAGATTTATCGAGAAAGAATCAAATCAAGCGAGTTTTGCCTTATAAACGGCATTAATGGATTATTCATGAAATAATTGCAAATCATAGAGAAGTGATTAGGTAGTATATCTTTTATCTACCTCTGCATCGCTAAGCCAAATCTTTTCGTTTTCGAGGGTCTTAAATTGGATTTGTGCGCGAATTCTATTCAACGGCCAAATCTGTTGATCTTTAACAGATGTATATTGGAAACCTAAAAAATCAATACCAATTTCTGTCGCATAATTTTCTACTGAATAAATATTTTCAAGAATATCATCAATAAAAATAATTTTCTTTGGAATCCAAGAAATTTTTTTCATAAAATATTTTAAAGTTTGCCCTTTTGAAATCCCGCAGGTAAACAAAATACCCTGCTTAAAAAGAGGGAATCTATTTGGATACTTGGGCTTTAGTTCTATATCAATTTTTTGTTCTTCCCAGCAAACTCCAAAATTATATCCAAATCTGCTTAATTCTTCAATTCTCCAATCTTCAATAGATTTAATATCGCCAAAACTTCCAGTCCAACTATTCGTGAGAGATAAAATTTTAATTTTTCTTAAAATCAATTTATTGATTAGAGGAATTATTTGTGGTTCTACAAGATCATTCCTTCGTTGCAACCAAATAGTACTCCATAATCTTAAACAATCTTCTTCTGAGAATCTACTTTCTAAATTTTGCTCCAACCTCTCTGCAAATTCATTATTATAAGGTTTTAAAATCTCATCTCTTGAGGTAATTAATACATCATCAATATCGAAAATAACGAGAGTTTGTTCGTCGGCTTTATTAATATATTTCTCAATAAAATTAAAATCTTTAGCTTGAAAAATATTATTCTTATAGCGCATTTATACCGTGAATTTTTTTATTACTGTAACTAATCTATATCTCTTTTTCCATTGAGATAACTCGTTGAATAGGGTGTAGATTTTGATGTTTTTGCATCGCCTCAAGCTCTTGCCAAATATATTCCCTTTTTCCTCTAGAAAGGGATATTTTTGGTGAGAATTACAGGTAGTTGAAAGCCATGAAAATACAAACAAAATCTACACCCTACTCGTGGAGTGTATATATAAATATTCCTAAATGCAAATACTTTTGAAAGAGTTAGAAATTTGAATGATTTCAGATTTATCCAGGTTTTAAGAAACACAAAAGTAACTTTTCCGTGAGTTTACCCCAATCAAAAGTTCTGAATACGTCCAGCCGCCCCCATATCTCATTCACAGCTTGAATTCCATAGGTTCTCCAAAAGACCTCATTCTTATCAATTACGCAAATTTTACGCACTTGACTCCAGCAAACTGGCGCAATGTGCGCATTTATTCCTTTATTACTTTTCGACCTATAATTCTCAAAAAATATACGGCTTTGATCTTGAAGTGCGTAATTTTTGCGTATTTTTTTCAATTTCTTTCATTAATTATTCAAATCACCTAGACAAATACATCAATGTACAAGGGACTGAAAGAACTAGGTACGAAAGGAATCACGCCACTATGTCAGTGGATTGAAGCACGTAGGCATGAAACCGAGAAGCAGAGTGTGGGTAACTGTGCTTGGGAAAGTGTTGAAACAGCTACATATGCTGCTATGCTTCCTTCATTCCTTCCGCGAGGGGAGGAGTTTAAAATTTATGAAAAGGAATTTTTAGAAAGAGCCGGAGCACAAGCATTCGAACTTTTTGACAGTTGGCATCAATTTGTAAAATTGAAAACTATACAAGCCAATGCACAAGAAGTGACTTAAATACATCGTCCCTAAAGAACCACATGGGCCTACCATATTCCTCTCAGAATGGAGTTAGGTTAGGAGTGATGTTTAGATGGGGGGGGGCTGTTTTATTCATTAGAAAGGACTTGATTTCTCAAGACGTATGGATCTAGATCAAGGTCTTCGCCCCAAGCCACAGTTTGTGTTTTTTTATCAATATGCACGGATTTGAAAAATTCAATTGAATTCCATGCAGAAAAAACGCCTTTGCCAGCAAGTTTTTTTAAATCAACTTCACCAGCAAGGCCGTCATCAAACTGAATCCATAATTTATAATCATCATGCGGTTCGCATTTTACAATCTTAGCTCTATAAAACATAAAAGACACTTTTTATTCAAGAGGTGATATTTTTTCAGGTTCTTGCAGATTTTCAGTCAGCTTCCAATCTTTTATTAATTCCTGTTGATGTATTGCTACCCATTCCATTACAAGACTCAGAGCCTTTGAAGAATAGTTTTTGCAGCTTTTCTTTAATCGATGGAAGCTCTCGCTTAATCACCGCCCAAGTTAGGGGTAGATCTACATCAAAATATTCATGAACTAAAATATCTCTCATCCCAGCCATCTGCTTCCAAGGAATTTCCTGATGTTTTGTTCTAAACGTTGGATGGAATATTTTTCACGGCTTCGCCAATGATCTGAAGGCGTCTAATAATAGCATCTTGCATGCCTTGATTTTTCTTGAATGTTTCGGGCGTCAACTTTTCAGAATAACCCTCAATTAACTCAATTGATTCGATGATATGTCCAATAAATACTATGGGATCTTTTTTCACAAGATGACAACCTGCTCGCTTAGAATTCGTTCTCGTATTCTCCAATAGATCGATCCGTAAGTAACGATATCGACTTTCCTACCTAAACAATCCTCTAGTTCAGACTTAAGGTCAACAAGATCAAAAAGACTTTTATTTTTTCCTTCATATTCAATAAGAAAATCAATATCGCTTCGAGCTTTAGCTTCTCCACGAGCAAAAGATCCAAAAATAGCAGCATGTTTCACAGAATGACGCTGTAGAATTGGTAATGATCGCTTTTTGATATTTGAAATTGTATCTACTTTTTTCATGTCTTCACCGCTTTGAGATTATCATATCAAAATACGCAAATTTTACGCATTAGACTTCAAAACACTGGCATAAAAAGGCGCAAAGCAGCACAATCGTGAGTCTTCTAAATCCTCATTCTCATCATCCGCTTTGAAGTAAATTTGTATGAATTCAATATGGTCTGCTTCTTCAAAATAAGCATATGTCAGTCTGATTCCAGAGGCAGCGCCGCGGCCATGAATAGATTTGCAGGCAAACTTGACAGGTTTGAAAATTTTGGGCTCTTCAATACCTAAATTGTTGATGAGGACAATGCCGCGGTTGTCAATTTTTTGCTTATGGAGCAAAACGAGTTGAGTATTGATGAAAACCGTCAAGTCATCTTCCAGACTGCGATAACGCTTGAGTAGCTGCTTAAGGTCTCTGTCAAATTCTGGTCTTCGGCTGACTTTAGCGAAGGTCATCATCAGTATATTCTCTTACGCTGTAATCTGGAGTTCTGTAGAAAACTGTTTCGTAGTCGATAATCTCTTTCGGGTTAGTTACTATCCAAGGAACATCCTTATGAGAATATTCACTAATAGCTGTAGCATTCATGCTGCCAAGTTTATGAAGCACATCGTCAATGCATTTGATTTCTGTCGCTGATAAAATGCTAAGGTTTGGGTCTCTTCTGGGCAAATATTTTTTCTGCTCTCGCTGGAAATACTGACTTTTTACTAATTCTAACGCATTTTCCGCAGCCATTTCTTTGACTATTTCCTTAAATTCAAGAGGGGTTGGTCCATATGTGTTTTTCATGTACGTAGCTCCCATCAATTGCTCTTCATATTTTTCATAGAAATTGAAATCGATAAAATACAATAGCTTATAAAGAACTGTTTCACCAACATTTGGTTTAGCCCCTATTCTACTTAGTAAGTATAAAAGGACTTCTTTGAATTTTCTTAAATTCTTTGCGGGAACGCTAATCCGCATGCTGGGTTTTTCTACAGCAGATGTGTTGATATCTCTTTCTAGGATGACCTCCAGCGGAGATTCCAAATTGAGCAATTCGTCAGTAGAAACGTTCATGAATTTGGAGATTTTGACTAGTTGTTCAACTTTGAGCGAACGCTTATCATTTTCAATAAGAGATAAGGCGGTTCTATCTAATTTAAGCACCTTAGCCAAATCCTCTTGATTAATCCCGTGCTCTTCACGGAGTTTTTTTAGTCGATGACCCAATGTTTGACTCATTGCAGTATCCTCACTTTCTTTTAATATATCACAATGTGATGATATAACACAAGATGTGTGTCATAAATCAACATTTCTCTTGTGCTGATTTTGTCAATTGTTGTATGGTTTTGCTTCTTAATGTCAGGAGATATTGTGGCTTACATACAAGAACGCAAAAAGGTTTTGTTAATGGATCATAAGAAAGCTGAACTTTGGCTACCTCCAGGCGGTCATGTAGAACCTGGCGAAAATCCGAGGGAAACAGTTAGGCGAGAAGCCAAAGAAAAGCTTGGAATAGATGCCGAGTTTCCTTTGACGGGCCAATCTTTTTACCGTAAATGCTTAGTCTAAAGCAATCGGTCTTTGTCTGATTGAAAAGGTAAATATATATTAAGAGGGTAGTTAATAATGAAGTTTGAAATCATAGACGTATCAAGTTGGGCTCGTAAAGAATATTTTGATCACTATTTAAATATTACTCCTTGCTCATACAGCATGACCCTGAATCTTGATATCACAGTTCTTATAAGGCAAATAAAACATAAAAATATCAAATTGTACCCGGTTACGATTTATCTATTATCTAAGATTGTTAATAAATATGAAGAATTTCGGACTGCCATCGATGAAAATGGGAATATTGGTTTATTTGACTCGATGAGTCCAATGTATACGATTTTTCAAAAAGACACTGAAACATTTACTAGTATTTGGACAGAGTACTGTCCTAATTTTTCAGAATTCTATCAAAATTACATGATTGATATTCAAACGTACAGTAGTGTAAAACAATTTTTAGCAAAACCTAATCCTCCAGCCAATATTTTTACAATTTCATGTATTCCATGGGTAAATTTTTCTGGATTTAACTTAAATCTTCCGAAGGCAACTAGTTATCTTTTACCTATATTTACAAC
>JACDGH010000178.1 GCA_013815395.1 Parachlamydiaceae bacterium | reverse complement strand
CTTTTGGGCAAGCATAGCAATGGCCTTTTCCCCCCTTGGTGTGATGTCCTCTTTGTTATCAATCACCGATGGTGGCATGATCCTCTTTTGGACCGGTGCCTGTGCTTATACGGCAAGGCAAATTGAGCGCGACGCCCCCCTTAACTACCCTCTTCTAGGATTGATCATTTTATTTGGAGCACTGTTCAAATGGCCAATATATGTTTTGTGGCTTTTAATTATAGGAGCCTGGGGGGTATTTCCACGCTTAATCTCTTGGCGCATTGTACTTGGTGTAGCCATTTCTTTGCTGGGTTTACTACCTAGCATTTATTGGAATGCTTCGCATGATTGGGTAACTTTTAGGCATGTATGGGCTACCTTAGCTGGCGGACACGCACCAAAACCAAGCGGTGCTACCAATGCAGGAAATTTTCTAGAATATTTGGGGGCCCAAGCTTTATTGGTCTCTCCAATACTGTTTATTCTATTTTTAGTCGGAGTATGGGAACTCCGCTTTGCAAAAAATCTTAAGCCAAGACCTAAAGGAGTCATTTTCTGTGGATTAGTCTCGATGGTTATTTTAGGGACGGCCTTAATTTTGTCATTGTTTATGAAGATGCAAGGCAATTGGGGCATTTTTGCTTATCCCACTGCTTTTGTCGTCATTGGTTGGTATGCCTGCCAAATTAAAACATCCGCAAAAAAATGGTTGTTGGGTGGGATTGTCCTTTCGGTAATATTATGTGGTATCGTCTTCTCTATCCCCTATCTGCAGTCCAATAGCATTCAAATTGGCGGAAAATATCTCCCATACAAACTCAATCCCTTTCGTCATAATATGGGCTGGGATCGTTTAGAGGGTGAATTAAAAAATGCAGGGTACAATCCAGAACATGATTTTCTGTTTGGCGATAAGTATCAAACGGCAAGTATTCTTAGCTTTTATGGCGAAGCACAAAAAAGAGCTTATTTTTTAAACCTCTCAGCAATGCGCAAAAATCAATTTTCTTTTTGGCCAGGCATAGAAAAAGAGCAAAAAGGAAAACGCGGTTTTTTTATAGTGACCGAAAATGCTTCTAAATTAACCACAGAAACTGCAGAAATAACGAGTCGCTACCAAAAATTACTACAGCCCTACTTTGAGCAAGTGCATTTTCTAGGAATGAAGCCACTTTTTTATGCCAATGGCGAAGTGGCAAAAGGGGCTTTTATTTTTGAGTGCATTGGATATTCAGGAGAAGTGCCAGTAGATCCGCACTTATATTAAAAAAGAAAGGCTTTGGATAGTTACCTACCCAAAGCCTTCTAATGCGGAAAGAGAGGGATTCGAACCCTCGATACCCTTACGAGTATGCGTCCTTAGCAGGGACGTGCTATCGGCCACTCAGCCATCTTTCCATAGTGACTAATCTATTTTTTGCAAAAGTGGCTGCGTCAGATTGACAGCAGACCAAGCAGCAAAAAAGATATCGTAATTGGATGGGTACATTTTTTGCAAGCAATTAAAAACATAAGAGACTTATTGAGTGAAATTAAACATGTAGATTGGCGAAAATATACGGTATAAAAGCTTTGACTATACCGGTAGGCCGCTCTTATACGTTTTAGAGACTTAAGGGTAAACGCAGAGGCACTGAGAGACGCAGGGGCGCAGAGGAGCAGAAGAGCAAGCAATATGAAGGTGAATAAGCCCTCTAAACCACTGTATGAATCTATATAAATTACTTATAATCAATCATTTATTCCTCTGCGTCCCCGCGTTTCTCAGCGTCTCTGCGTTTCCCCCTAAGCCTCTAAAATGTATAAGAGCAGCCTAATGGAATAGCTATAGCTTTTAAGAAAACGAATTTCCTTATAAAGGCCCACGGCTTAAAAAGCATATTATCAAACTCTTTGCTGAAGAATAAAAATAAACTAATAATTTATTTTTCAATTATAATATAGAAATAACAATTTTCAACGAACTCGCAGTGAGATTAGGATGGCGCGGGTCCTGCGCACTGATTGGTTCGACGCACACGAAAGACGCCCCATTCGGATGATAAAGTTGCCAACAATTTTCCTGGGATGCACATGAATAGATCGTTTCTAGTTGATACAAACCGGTATCCAGGATGATCTTTGCCTCTCTTGGATTAGGAAAAGGATAAAAAGTAAAATCCGCTTCTTTACCAAGATCAAAATTCATCATATTTTGATTGTTTAAAGGGATAAAATCAGGCAAAGCCTCTTTACCATTTGGTCCGATATAATTAGACTGAATCGCACTAGTAACAGTTCCCGTGCCATTGGGTAAATGATAGTAATAATGAATTCCCACTAATGAATCAGTATCACTCACCACATCGAAGTCTATTTCTAAAGCTACAGACGTAAGGTTAGCTTTAAAATTCATTTTAAAATTTTGCCCTTCCAAATCTGCTAAAGCAACCCCATTCCAAAGGTCTTTGCCCGAAAGAGTTGCTTGCACGGATGAATCGGTGAAGGTTGCCTTCCAGGGTGCATAGCGAGCTATCCCATGCGAAAACGGATCTGCCACGCCTTGCGCTTTGACGCGTGCTATGTGGGGGAAAAGAGACTCATCCTGTATTTTCGGAAGAATGGCAGGATGGCGTCGATGAAAATGGGGGCCAATCAAAGCGCCTAATCCAGCAAAACGCTCTTCGAAAAGAGGAATTGTGGATTGGTCGATAACCTCAAGTTCCCCTTTTTTAAAACTGATCATATTCATGCCTTGATCCGGCAAAAAAGTTGCTTGCAGTAATTCATTTGAAGGCGACATATTTTTAAGAACGATGGCATTTGTGTTAAGCATATTGAGCACGTCTTTTCTGGGTTTTGAATTATACCTAAACGCATTCGAAAATCGGATTTTGGCTTTGAGAAATCCGATTTTCGAATGCGTTTAGGTATACAGCTCAGAATAATCAAATCTTAATTTTTTGTCGCTTCAAAATCATAAGGTAAGTAGTCCCCTCCAATCTTAAAAGGATTAAAATTATAATGAAGCATGATTAACCAAGAGGTGGAAGTGGTACTCGGCAATGGATTAGCAAACCATCCAAACGGAATCATGTAGCGCTTGCTTCCATATATAAACGCAAGTTTATCATCCGGAATTGGAATCAATCCAGCATAATTATCAGGACGAACGCCTGAATAAGCTACTGACAATGGATAAAGATCATTGCGTAAACTTAAAACATTTTTAAACATACTATCGTGATCTTTTTTCAAGCTTTCGACATATTCAGAAGCTTGAGTTTGCTCGGCTGTGGAATAAAGCGACGATGTGGTGGCCACTTTGTATTGTGCAATTAAACAACGCAATAAATTAATAGCCCCGGCTGTCCACTCGGCAGACATAATCCCTTTTTCATAGTTGCCGCTAACTCCATTTCCATCTTGATTAGAATATCCCACCCCCCAAAGCGCCCCATCCGGTCCAAAAAAACCTCCCCAGCCTTTCACATTTTGCCAAACCAGATACGAAGAGCCGAATCCATACCAAGAATCCACAAGAGGTTGTCCTAAAACTGCTAAGCCCCAAGTGCTCACATCTACAGCTTTTGGCTCAGCCGTTGGTTTCCAAAGAGTGTTTAAACGAGGATGATTTGCTTCGCCGCCTTGATAGAAGATACCCGTTTTTGAATCCCAAGCATGATTTTTAAAAAAAGCTATTAAACCTTTTGTTTCTTTGCCTTGAGGTGTTTTTCCTCCAAACAGCGTGCCCTTGACTTCGCTTAAAGCCGTCTTAACTTGCTCTTTTTGCTCTGAGGAAAGATCTGTATCAAAGTCCAATTCATCTTGCAGAATTTGCCGAAAAATCATTAAACCGGCTAAGGCTGAAGCGTTATTTTCTACAGACACTTCATAAGGGTTTACAGCTTCTTCACCTTGATTGCCAAGTGAGCCTTCACAAGCATAGTAGATGCCTCCAATTTCCGATTGCATACTTCTTAAAGCTAAAAGCACTTCTAGGGCATTTTGAATGGCTTGAGAAGACAGTGGGATAAATTTTCCACCTTGAGATTGCTGCTTCAAATGCGCCGTTTGTAAAGGTCCAATAAAATATGCCCAGGCATTTTCCCCTGTGATGGGCTTCCAATCCATCCAAGAAACTTTCCCAGGCTCATATTCCGAATTGGAAGGTAAACCTTCGGCCGTAACGTATTTCATATAGGAAGTGTTTAAAAATGGATCTGTTGAAAGCCAATTGCGGGTTACCATGCGAAAGGTGTAAGCCTGAATGGGATTGGTGATGGATTTTCTGTTATAGCTAAAGGTTCCATCTTTACGCGTAATAGCGCGGTTTGCGCCAGGCTCTTCTTTTGTGGCGTTGCCATCAAATCCAGCCAGAAGGAGTCGATCTTGATTTTCGGCAATATCAAATAAATCTAAATTTGAGGCATGTTTTATGCCGGCTTTTCCACATAATCCGAGAGCTATCTGCCAACAAGCAGCGTCATAAATATCCGTCCCGTTATAGACATTCAACCTTTCAACTTGAAGATCGCCCCCGGGAGAATCTTTTGCGGGTTTTAGTGTGTAGTCATCCGTATTAAAAACATCAACGACATGCAAATCGTTGCCTGGAAGTTCACCCACATATTTTCCCCAATAATCAGCAGTGCTATAATAGCTTAAAGGCAAAATCAAACCATTTAAGTCTCCTGCTGAACCTTGGTAGCTAAATCCCACTTGATCCGCAAAAGATATAAGAAAATTTAATTCTTTTTGAATCTCAACATCCGTTTGAACTGAAGGAAAGGAATCTCCAGAGGTAGTAGCGGGGTTAGTAGAGTTTATTAGTTTAATATCACCATCATCCAAGGTGGAAGCTAAAAGGGATTTCACGCTCCCACTCGCAGTATCTTCTCGGCTTAGCTGCAATAGGGAGAACGACGCCATACCAAGAGCGATTACAGATAAACCAATAAATATTTTTTTCATTTGATACCTCTTTTCTAATCATTCTAATTTTTTTTTGAATAAAAACAATAAAAAAGAGGATTTGGAAAGAAAGTGAGGCACGTCAACATAAAACAGAGAATCTATAGAGAATCTATTGATATAAAAAATGTTGAACTAGCAGAGATTAGGAGAGGATAAGTTTTGGCGCTCTTGATGAATAACACCGTTGGAAACGATACAAACTATCATCTATTGGCGCTAATAATGCTAGTAGCGACAGTAACGATAAGATGGTTATAACGATAATAACGATAGGCCGCTGATATACGTTTTAGAGGCTAAGGGGAAACGCAGAGACGGAGAGGAACGCAGAGACGTAGGGAAATAGAGTGTTTATAAATAAAATGTGAGGATACTAACCTTTAAATAGATTTGCTCTCGGCGTCTCTGCGTTCCTCTCCGTCTCTGCGTTTCCCTTAAGCCTCTAAAACGTATATCAGCAGAACTATCATTTTAATATCGTTTTTATTGTTTTTTCGCTCCACCTTATCGTTCCTCTCACACTTTACATTCCTCTTAGCCGAATAATCCCTAACCCCCGCCTCCAATTCTAATATTTTTAAATCTATGTTGCATTAGTATCTAGATTTTTCATATAATTAATAAATACTAAAATACTTAATAATTACTTAGAATTTGTAAAATAGAATATTAATTAAATTTATACCTTTAATCCTTATTATCAATTAATCCTTATTATCAATGAGGCAGGATATGACACCCACGCCAGCAGAGCCTTTAGGTTCAAAATTAGATTTAAGTTTAATTTTAAGCCAAGATCGACTGCGCAGTGATTCTACGAAGAAAACATCATCAAAAGAAGAAGAAATAGGGAAAGATTTTTTTGCGTTACTGAGTGAGCAGGCTACTACCTCTC